>CAZFLF010001007.1:0-3273 GCA_964519825.1 uncultured Pirellulaceae bacterium
CCGAACATTGGGCCGAATCAGGTGCTCGGTTCGATTCGCAATTGCCTATCGTTCCAGCAGCCATCCCGTGGTGGCGAAACCGCGCCGCAGCATGAGCGACTCGCCGAGTGGCCCTTCACCGGATCCGACTGATCCGTCCGATCGGTCCGATTCAACTCGCGTGGATCAGTCCACCGACTGGCGTTCCATGATAGGCACTCAGCGGCCGGCCGAGGCGATCTTGAAACGCCAGCTCCGGAGGAACGCCCACCAGGTGCAGGATCGTGGCGGCCAAGTCGGCGGGCGTGACGGGATTATCGCGCGGATACGCCCCCTGCGAGTCCGACGAACCAAACGTCGTCCCCCCAGCCATACCGGCACCAGCCAGCACAATCGATTGCACGTGCGGCCAATGATCGCGACCCGCCATCTTGTTGATGCGCGGCGTGCGTCCGAATTCACCCAGACACACCACGAGCGTGTCGGCCAGCAGACCGCGCTGCTCCAAATCGGTCAGCAGCGCTGCAAACGCCTGATCGGTCGGCGGCATCAGGCGCTCGCGCAGATGTTTGAAGTTATTCCAGTGCGAATCCCACACGGGAGAATCTTCCGGCCCTTCATAATGCCAATACACGGTGACCAGCGATACTCCGGCTTCGAGTAACCTCCTCGCCAACAAGCAACCCTTGCCAAACAAATGTTGGCCATACGACTGACGCAGCGCTTCTGGTTCTCGATCGACCTCAAAAGCTGCACGGAAATGCGGGGCTTGAAGCAACGTCAACGCTCGCGACTGCCAGACTTCCATATCCTGCGACGCCGGCGTTTTTGATTCCGCCGACGCCAATGTCGCGCTCAGCCGCGTACGCAAAAAGTTGCGCTCCTCCAAGCGTTGGGCCGTGATATCCGGCGGGAGGATCAACGCGGGCGGGCGAATCTGTTGATCTTGATCGGCCTCGACCAGAAGCGGCGAATACGCCTTACCGAGAAACCCCGCGTCCTGCCCCGGGAAGTCATTGACGCCCGCGTCGCGAATATACTCCGGCAAAGAAACCGCGGTCGGAACAAGCTCGCGCGCATTACGATGCTTCGTCAATACCGCTCCCAAATGTGGAAAATCGTCCGGCGTTCTTTGAATGCTCGTCGCCGACGGACTATTCGCCTTGGGATGAATGACGCCGGTGAGCATGGTGTAACCGGCGGAGGTGTGCACCGTGTCGCCATGCGTAACCGATCGCACGATACAGTATTTGTCGGCCAGCTTTGCCAGCCGGGGAAATAGTTCGCAGATTTGCATCCCCGGCACATTTGTCGCGATCGGCTGCAGTTCGCCACGGATCTCGGCCGGCGCCTGCGGTTTCATGTCCCAGGTATCGTGCTGCGGTGGACCGCCGGTCAAAAACAGCAGAAGACACCGTTTCGCACGCCCAAAACCGCCCAGGGGATTCCCAGGCACCGCCGCGGCGACTCGCCCAGAAAGCGATAGCGCACCCAGTGCGCCAACGGTCAAGAAATCGCGGCGCGATATGCCATCACACAAGCGATTGTGACCGGCCACCACGCGCAACATGACATCGTCCTCTGTATCACCAAGCCGAAAGCGAATTGTCAACGATGCGTTTGATTATATCCGGCGCCGATTCGGGTGCGAGGAACCACCAGTGAATATTGAATGCGGAGTTCGACAACCGAGAACGATACGCACGCCGCGTGTCGCCACGACGACATAAACGGCGCTAGGTAATTATTTCCTGGATGACTTCCCCGTGAACGTCGGTGAAGCGGAAGTCGCGTCCGGCGTACCGGTAGGTCAGGCGTTTGTGGTCGAAGCCCAATTGTTGCAGCATCGTCGCGTGCAGGTCGTGGACATGAACTGGCTTTTCCACCGCACGGAAGCCAAATTCGTCGGTCGCGCCGTAGACCGTTCCTCCCTTGACCCCGCCGCCGGCCAGCCAGCAGGTGAATCCATAATGGTTGTGGTCGCGCCCGTTCAGTGCCGGCAGTTCGGCGACCGGCGTCCGGCCGAACTCGCCTCCCCACAGCACGAGCGTCGACTCCAAGAGCCCGCGCTGCTTCAGATCGGTCAAAAATGCCGCGATCGGCTGGTCCCATTCGCTCGCCAGTTTGCGGTGCGTCGCTTCGAGATCGTTGTGGTTGTCCCACGGTTGCCCCGCACCGCTCCAAACCTGTACGAACCGGACACCGCGCTCGAGCAGCCGCCGCGTGATGAGCAATTGCCGTGCATGAGTTCCTTCGCCATACAGTTTCAAGCTCGCCTGCGATTCGCGACGGATGTCGAAGGCTTCGGCGGCTTCGGTTTGCATGCGAAACGCCAGTTCCAGCGATTCGATGCGGGATTCCAACTGCGGATCGCCGCCGCGCGGCTGCAGATGCCGGCGATTGAGTTGCTGGACGAAGTCCAGTTGCCGGCGCTGCTCGTCCAGCGACATCTGCTGGTTGTGAATATTGGCGATGAGCTTGTCGACTTCGGTGTGCTTCGTGTCGAGATACGTCCCCTGGTACGCTCCGGGGAGGAATGCCGATTGCCAATTCTTCGTGCTGACAATTGGATATCCGCCGGGACACATGACGATAAAACCCGGTAAGTTCTGGTTCTCGCTGCCGAGTCCGTACGTCAGCCACGACCCAAAGCTAGGCCGCGGTTGGCGGGCCTCGCCGCAGTTCATCAACATGAGCGACGGTTCATGATTGGGCACGTCCGCATACATCGACCGGATGATGCACATTTCATCGATATGTTCGGCAGTCTTCGCGAACAACTCGCTGACTTCAATGCCCGACTGACCATACTTGGCGAACTTGTATGGCGACTTCATCACCGCGCCGGTTTTGCGCTCGGTGCGAAGGTTTTGCGTGGGGAGCGGCTGGCCGTGCAATTCGTTGAGCTTTGGTTTCGGGTCAAACGTGTCGACATGCGACGGCCCGCCATTCATGAACAGATGCACGACCTGCTTGGCACGTGCGGGAAAATGTGGTTGCTTGGGAGCGAGTGGGCCAGGAACCGACTGACCACCGCTCGCCGCCATTTCCCCCGCGTCCGCCAGGACTGTCGCTAACCCCACCATTCCAAACCCCATCCCGCATCGCGCGAGCAACTCGCGGCGGGAAAAGTTCAGCGGGTTGCTGCTGATTGACATTTGAACGTAACCGGTGATTGGGTGAGGAGGTGAGGAGATGGGGCGATGACGGGATCTGGAATTGGAAATCTGCGTTTTGCGCCCTGACCTCTGACCTCTGACCTCTGACCTCTGACCTCTGACCTCTGACCTCTGA
>CAZFLF010001008.1:0-3272 GCA_964519825.1 uncultured Pirellulaceae bacterium
CGTGGCGAGCCTCAGCCGCGCGAAGTTTGGAAAGTGGACATGATGAAGAAGTTCGGCGTGAGGCCTCGGAGTCCGTCAATGGGACTCTGCCATTTGTGTTCGGTCGCATCGTACAAAGAATTCATTTACGTGATCACCGGCAACGGCGTGGACGAAAATTGGACAAACGTCGAAGCGCCGCTCGCGCCGAGTGTGATCTGCTTTAACAAAGACAACGGCGAACTCGTCTGGAAAGATAATTCACCCGGCGCGAATATTCTCAATGGCCAATGGTCGAGTCCTTTGGTGATCGAGACAGCAAATGGAGCCCAGGTCGTGGTACCGCAAGGCGACGGTTGGCTGCGATCCTTCGAGACCTCGACCGGCAAGTTGATCTGGAAGTTCGACATTAACTTCAAAACGTCGAAGTTCGATGCAAACGGGCGAAGCTCGCGGAACGACATTATCGCCACGCCAGTTTTTTACGATGGCCTGATCTATGTGGCTAGCGGACAAGTGCCTGAGCGTGGCGAGGGCGCAGGTCGACTGGTGTGCATCGATCCGATGAAGACAGGAGACATCAGCAGTGAGTTGGCAATTGATGCCGACGGCCAACCGCTTCCTGATAATCGGGTGCAGTCGGTGGACCCGGAGAAGGGCCAGCGCGCTGTGCCGAATCCGAATTCCGGTCTGGTCTGGGAATATCTGCGTTCGGATCGTAACGGCGACGGCAAGATCGTGTTTGAGGAACAATTCTATCGGGCGAACGGCAACGTAGCGATTAAGAATGACTTGCTTGTCGTGAGTGATTTCAGCGGGTTAGTCCATTGCCTGAACGCCAAGACCGGGAAATCGCATTGGGCGTATGACTGTCTGGCGGCGACACTCGCCTCGCCGCTCATTGTCGGCGACCGAGTATACGTTGCCGACGAGGACGGCGATATTGCCATCTTTCGGCTCTCTGCCGATCCAAACGTAGCGATGCGAATAGCGGCGGCGGGCCATGTGCCGCTGGCCGAAATCAACATGGGGAATTCAATTTATTGTTCACCCATTTTTGCCAACGGCACACTGTATGTCGCCACACGAACTCAGCTGTTTGCGATCCGAGAAACTGGCGCCGATCCAGTCGGCTTTTGGCCCCAGTGGCGCGGCCCACACCGCGACAATGTCTCGGCCGATTGGGGCTTGCTCCAAACGTGGCCCGAGGAGGGTCCGCCTTTGGTGTGGCGCACCGATGGCATCGGGCAGGGCATCGCTTCTGTGGCGATCGCAGACGGTTCGATCTATACGCTGGGCAGCACCGGCGAGCACGAGCAAGTCATTGCGCTTCATGAAGCGACGGGCGAATTGCGCTGGCGGGCGGCGATCGGTCCCGCCCTCAACGACGCTCCCCTGATGCGCTGGCTTAGCCAACGCACGCCGACCGTCGATGGCGAGCGGATGTACGTCAGCACGGCTCAGGGTGATATGATCTGCCTGCAAACGGCTGACGGTAAAGAGCTGTGGCGCAGGAACTATCCCAGTGACTTCAACAGTCTGCGGAGACCTTGGGGCTTCGTCGATCGGCCGCTCGTGGATGGTGAGAACCTGATTTGCATGCCGGGTGGCCAAGACGCCAGCATGGCAGCCTTAAATAAACATACGGGCGAAGTGGTCTGGAAGTACTTGCTCGATCCAGCCGAGATTGGATCCTATTCTGCAGTGGTGACTGTCGAGGCTACCGGCGTGAAGCACTACGCCGCTATCTTCAACGACAGTCTCGTAGGCGTGGCCCGCGACGGTAAGCTGCTCTGGCGTCATGCCAGCCGCGGTCTGGGCTCGATCAACAGTCTAACGCCGCTGGTTGCTGATGACTTTGTCATCTTGCCGGGTGGACGCTCTAGTTCGGATATGGTGGTCTTCAAAATAAAGTGGAATGCCAAGGGATTTACCGCCGACGAAATCAGCCGCAAGACGCACAAGTTCGATCACTTCCAGGATTCGACTGTCCGTCTGGGCGATCACCTTTACGCTGTGGCTTACGACGGTCTGCCGCTGTGTGTGAATTGGCGCAACGGTCAGACCGCATGGGGACCGCTGCGGACCGAGGGAAGAGGAAAGGCGGCGATCACTTGCGCCGACTACCGGCTCTATCTACTCCATGCGGATGGAACTTTCCTGCTGGCGGAAGCTACTCCGGAGGCCTATCGACAGTGTGGGAAATTCGTGTTGCCAGACCACGTGCCGAGCACTGGAGCGACATTTCCAGTGATTACGCGAGGTCGGATGTACGTTCGCGACAACGACCACCTCTTTTGCTATGACGTGCGCGCCAACGCGAATGGACCTATCGTCACGCCACGAATCGTAAAACTGGATCTCTCCAATCCCAGCCCGCCCCCCGTGATCCCATCTCGCGCTCAGGCAAAAAATAAGCAGCCGGATGCGATCTTTGTCCCAACGCCCCAAGACGTCGTGGCCAAGATGCTGGAGCTGGCCAGCGTTAAGAAAACCGACGTCGTTTATGACCTCGGCAGCGGTGACGGCCGGATTGTTATTGCCGCGGCTAAGACCTACGGGTCAAAGGCAGTCGGGATTGAACTCGACAAACAGTTGGTTGAGCAGTCCCTCAACAACGTTCAGAAGGCCGGTGTCGAAGCGCTCGTGCAGATCGAGCATGCCGATATCTTTCAACAAGATCTGAGCCGCTGCGACGTGATCGCTCTGTACTTGCCGCCCAAGCTGATGGACCGCCTACTGCCACAATTCGAAAAGCTCAAGCCCGGCGCGCGGATCGTGTCACACTATTTCAAGTTCACGGACATTGCGCCGGACAAGTCCCTGCGTTTTGATTCTCAGGACGATGGCGACACGCACGAAATTCATTTGTGGACGGTGCCGATTCGCAAATCGGGTCCGTGAGAAAAATTTCCTGTCGGGTGGGAACGGCGTGAGGAACTCGGTGGACGGGATGAGCACGCGGCGGGTTGGCGCCGGGGACAGTCTCGAATTCAGAACATCGAACCAGGTGCTGACGAACATGAAAAGTTTCCTTTGCGATGGGGTCCGCGATAAAATGGCGACGGCGATTCACCAGCGCGCAGACCGAGCGCCGGGGCCGGGGTACCCGCGACAAGCGGGTCGCGGGCCGGTGAGGAGCTTGCTTGGCGGTAAGGGCCTCACCGGCCACTTTGTTCCGTTTTCGATGGTCCGTCTACTACGGGTTCAAGTGCGTGCCGATCCGACGGGCAAACGCGAGCAGGTCGATGACCCCCACGCGGTCGTCACCGTTGAAGTCCATGTAATCGAGG
>CAZFLF010001009.1:0-3271 GCA_964519825.1 uncultured Pirellulaceae bacterium
ATCGAGAACGGTTCCACGTGGTGGCTCACTTGGGCCGAAATACATCCGGCAATGCATACTTCTTCTGCGCGGCGGCGGCCCGCGTGGTAATCAACACGACTTGTTGACTTGCGTTGTCAGGGTTTGCACCGACGACCCAAATCAACTTTTGATCCAATTCGTTCGGCGCCTTAACGGTTGTGACCGGGTTGGCTTTCATCACCATGGCCGTCAACACTTCGGCGACCGTTTTGTCCTTTTGATTGAAATCACGAACCTGTTGATTGCGCGTGATGCCATCCTTTTCCAGATCGGTCCCGAGGATCTTAATCTGGAACTCGAATGTCATATCGGGATAGGCAGCCTTGGCCTCCGTAACGATATTCTGCATCGAGAACTCCAATGAGTCTTGGGCGAATCCGATCGAGATCTTGGCCTTGAGCAGTTCGTCCATCGTCTTTGGTGCGGCCGGTTTGCTGCTTTCCGTGGCCGCGACCGCCACCCCCGGAGCGGAGGCGATCACCATTTCGCCGCCGAAAATCAGGTTGTGAGCCGCGTGATTCGGTAACACGGCGTTTAACATCGCGTGACTTCCGTCGACGCCGATTCGCGAGTGCTGGTGCAGAAAACGGACCATGGCCGGATACCGGAAAGCGACCAGCCGCCAATACGGATGCGGATTTAGCTCGGCAACGTAGGACTCGATCTTAGGGGGAATTTCCGCCATCCGCTCACGAACATGGGAAGCAAGTTGAAACCGGTCGGTTTGGATATCGCTTTCCATGCGCATTTCAAAATAAAAATTGTCGGAAAAGTGCAGGCTGACCAGTCCCGCCTTCAGGCCCGTTCCCAGAAACCACTCCAGCGGTCTGATCGCGCGCGACAACTCGCCTGCGAATAGTTTCTGGCCGTCTCCAAACAGAAAGTTGGGCGCAAATAGAATCGTGACGTGGCGCTGATCGTCGGAGACTTGCAGGAGTTGTCCTATTTCACGGCGCAGCAACGGCGGTTTCCAGCCGGCCGCCGAAGCATCTTTGAATTCCGGATCGAGCGGCCCGATGACGAAGGTTCGCTTGTCGTCAGAAGGGATGTAGTAAGCCCATTCTCCCCGCTGTACGACGCCCGGAAGTCCGTCGACCGGAATCACGGCACCCCATTTCGCCCGCAAGTCGTCCGGCGCCGTTTCGGCCTTTAGCCGCACGACAAATGCAGCTTTCGGCGGCTTGCCCTGGTGGGAATACAGCGCGACGATCAGCTGCTCCACTTCGTTAAGCTTCACGCCGGCCAAGGTCTCCCAGGCCGTGCGTCCCGATTCGAAACGCGGGCCGAGAGCCTTCATCACGCGCTCCCCTTCTTCATCGCTAAGCATGGCCGACGGACGGGCAACCAGGAATAACTGAGCGCTGGGTGGAACGAAATTCAAATTGAGGGGTTGTCCGGCCGTCGGCGACGACCACAAGGTTTGGCCGTCGTCCTGGACGACGCTCGCGGTCGCCGGGCCAGCGCCGGTCGGCGACGGCTGGTTGGCCCTTGGTGTGGAGGTTTCCGAGTTCGCCGGCGAATTGGTTGCGACCGCCGGCGGCCGATCACTTGGCGGAGCGAACGCTGGGCCACTCCCGGAGGCGCCCGGTGTCGATCCATTCGGTTCCTTTCCAACCGACTGGGCTGACTGTGAGTTCACGACGAACAATACAGTTCCCACAGCGCCGCAGACCGCCAATAAGCTGACGGCCAGAAAGAACAGATTATTGCGTCGTTTGGCCTTGGCTCTGCGCCTGAGCGTGGCGGCAACCGAACTGGATTTGGGAGTCGCAATAATTGACGCGGCAATCGGTACCGCGGTGATTGCCGGACCGGGTGCCAAAAATGGAGCGGCCGGTAGTCCCGCCACGGCAGTCAGCGGGGTGATTGCCGATAGAGGAGTCGCAGCAGTCGCCGGCTTTTGTTGCAACCACAGCTCGAATGCCGCCTGAGTCGGAGGCGGGCTCTTTGGCTTAAAGTTCTGTTGAGCGGCACCGATGAATTGAGAGAGTTGTTCCGCCAGGATCGCCGCCTGTTGGAATCGTACAGAGGGATTCTTGGCCATCGAATAGGCCACGCGTTGCGTGAGCATCGGGGATGCGCCGAAGGACTCCAATGGCTTGATGGCTTCCGTAGCGTGACGCTGCAACTTGGTGTTCACGTCGCCGTTTGCAAAAGGGGGCTGGCCGGCGATCATCTGATACAGCGAACATCCCAGGGCATAAATGTCGACGAGCGAATCGGCGACGCGCCCGGCTTGCAAAAACTCCGGCGCGGCGTAATCCGCGCGCACCAGTCCGTCCGGCTCGCTGGCGGCGGTGAGTAGGTTAAACTCGCGTGTTCCTGTTTCTGGATCCACGAACAATTTCAAATTGCCGTTTTGCTCCAGCCATAAATTGTGTGGGCGGACGTCACCGTGGACGCGACCGTGTTCATGCAAGTGAGAGAGGCCGACTGCCGCCAGACGGCCCAACCGGGCCGCTTCATCGGGCTGGATTCGCTTCGCACGTTCCAATAATTCAGCGACCGATTGACCACGCAGGTCTTCGAACACCATGAATTTGTACGAGCCAAGATCGACCGCCTCGTAGCAGCGCGCCACGTTGGGGTGCGCGGTGACCGGGATCCATCGGTGAATCTCTCCCCAAGTTTGCGGTGATTGTGCTGCCGGGCCCGCCGCCAAGAACTTTAACAGTACTGGCTGATTGCTGGCGACGTGCACCGCTCGAAAAGCACCCGCTAGACGGCCACCTTCGAGACGATCGTAAATCTTGTAGTCGCCATAAAAAAACGGTCCGGTCCGGCCCGCGAGCAAGATCACCGCTTGATACTTGCTCAGCACATTCTGCCGCACCAGCCATTCCGCCAGCGTCTTGCCCGATGCGTTCGCCGCGCCCGGAAGGGCCGCGAAACTCACGCTCAAATGTTGACATTGAGCTGATGTCAGCAGCTTGCTTTGTTCCAGGAGTTTCCAGATATCGGAGACGGAAAGAGCCATCAACTACGGTTCCTTGGTCCCGCCTAAGAGTCACTCGTGGAAAAGCTTCCGAAAAACGCAATGGTCGGAAATCAGCCCGCTGGGGCGGCCTCCGACACACATCGATCTAACTCCGAACGATCATAAGTCCCGGCGGTCGGACCGCATTCCCATGGTACGCATGACGACTCACGGTGCAAAGACTGGCATAACCGAGCTTCACGAGTACTTCCTGGACCGCTACCCTGGCAATTGAATTCCCGAGAGATAGCGAATCACACAGCCGTCGGAAAC
>CAZFLF010001010.1:0-3271 GCA_964519825.1 uncultured Pirellulaceae bacterium
GGCCACAATGAAGTCGACCAGATCAAGCACGCTATGCACACCGTGATACCAGCCTGGACTAGCCGGAAGAACGATTCCTCCGGCCTCCGTCACCCGTTTCATGCTTTCTAACTGGATCAGCGACAGAGGTGTTTCTCGAGGAACGACAATCAGTTTCCGACGTTCCTTGAGATGGACCTCGGCGGCTCGATGGATCAAGTTATTCGCATGTCCGTAGGCTACCGAGCTGAGTGTTCCGGCCGAACAGGGGCAGATAATCATGCCTCCGGTCAGAAACGAACCGCTGGCGATCGGTGTGTGAAAGTCTTCGTAATGGTGATACAGGACCCGTCCGGGCTTTTCTGCCATTTTGACTAACGAGGCAACGTCGAAGTTTCGCAGGTCAACAAGCACGTTGAGTTCCTGCTTCAGGAGCTCGCGTCCCGAAGGGCTGATGGTCAAATGCACGTCGCGCCCGGCGGAAACGAGCATCTCCAAAAGTCGCACGGCATATACCGCTCCACTGGCACCGGTGATGGCGAGGACAAGGGGATGCGACTGCGACATGGGGGCGGCTCAGCGGGATTTCGTGCCAATGTAAAGAGTAGCAATGCCGAAGGTTAGCGGATAATAGACGATTTCGCTCAAACCGGCGCCACGCATGCGATCGGCCAAGGCTTCTCCCTGCGGAAACTCGACGACGCTGGCGGGTAGATACTTATACGCGTCCTGGCTATTCCGCGCGAACCAATGACCGACCCGCGGCACGACATGGCGGAAATACCAGCCGTACAGAGTCTTCATCGGCTCGTAACGCGGTAGAGAGAATTCCAGGATTGCCACTCGCCCTCCCGGCTGGCAGACACGGCTCATTTCGCGGAGCCCGCCATCGGTATCCGCAACGTTTCGCAATCCGAACGCAACCGTGACCAGCTGAAAGTGATTGCTGTCGAACGGCAGGTCTTGCGTGTCCGCTTGGAGGAAGGTGAGCTGGCCGTTGATTCCCGCACGCTTTTTTTTGACTTCGCCGACGGCGAGCATTTCCGGACAAAAATCGGCGGCGAAAATGGGGACCCGACCGCCGGTTTTTCGGTAATACGTCAATGCCAGATCGCCGGTACCGGTACAGACGTCCAGAACGGGCGCGTCGCCTCGGACGGGGGCTAGCCGCACCGTGCGCCACCGCCAGTAGCGGTCGACGTGGAACGATAGCAGATGGTTCATCAGATCGTATTTGGGGGCGATCTCGCCGAACATCTGTCGTACTCGGTTGTCTGACTTGTCGACCGGCATGGTGGTACTTCAGCACTTCGTTGGAGATGAACCGGGTTGGCCGAAGGACAGATGTCAAAGCCCTACGGAAAAAAAATGACGAATTTTACAGCCCGAAGACCGGCGGCCAACCCACCGGAAAACCGGTCTGCTGAGAATTGACCGTTGACGGTAAGATACTTTAACCAATTCAGGAACAGTAGTGTCGTCAGTATTGCTCAGCGCTGAAGAAGAAGTAGATTCTCCGTCCCCCCCCGCGCCTCCCGCGCTCCCGGGGGCGGAGTCGCCGGCCCGCGCGGGAGATCAGGCCGCAATTCTGGTCGACGGCGCATTCTTCAGTTTGATGGTCGGACTAGGTGAGACCTACTTACCGGCCTTTGCGTTGGCGCTCGGCGCCTCGCAGATGCCGTCGGGCCTGGAAATCACGACCGGCTTGCTGGCCGCCATTCCCCTGTTCCTGGGCGCGATCGTGCAACTGGTGACACCGTATGCCGTCCAGCGTTTGGCTTCACATCGGCGCTGGGTTGTGGCCGCCGTCGGATGTCAGGCAGGAAGTCTGCTGCTGCTGCCGCTCGCGCTCCTGCTGAATGGCTGGTCGGTGCCCGTTTTGTTTGCGATCACGACCGTTTATTGGGCCACCGGACTAAGCAGTGGTCCGCCGTGGAATACGTGGATGGAGGGGCTCATTCCGGCGGCTGGGCGGACCCATTTTTTTGCGCGCCGGGTGCGTATTTGCCAGTTCTGCACGATGCTCGGATTCGCCATCGGCGGCTTGCTGCTGGAATTTGGCAAACGTGGCGATTGGTTGATGCCGGCGTTTGTCGCCGTGTTCATCATTGCCGCCCTCGCACGATTCGTGTCGACCGGCCTGCTCGCCAATACCAGTGAACCGGCGACTGCGAGGTCTTTTACGCAGACGCACGTCGGCCTGCGCGAAATCCTCCGGCGTCTGAGCGGCCATTCTGGGATGCGCATGTTGTGGTTTCTGTTCGCGATGCAGGCCAGCGTGCAAATCTCCGGGCCTTATTTCACACCGTTCATTCTCCGAAAGTTAGCACTCCGATACGACGAGTTCATGTTGCTCGTGGTGCTCGGCTTTCTGGGCAAAGTCGTGGCGCTGCGGGCCTGGGGTCGACTCGCCAATCGCGCGGGAGCTCGCAAATTGCTGTGGATCGGCAGCGTTTCGATCGTTCCCGTGTCGGGAGTCTGGATTGCGTTGTGGTGGATCGAGCACCCGCTGCTGTACTTGTGTTTGGTGCAATTCTTCGGTGGCATCGTGTGGGCGGCTTACGAACTGGGCTTCTTCCTGATGTTCTTCGAGGCGATTCCGCGGAGCGAACGTACAACCGTGCTGACGATCTACAACTTTGGCAACTCCGCGGCGTTGCTTTTGGGCGCGATCGTCGGGGCCCTCTGGCTGGCCTGGCAGCGTGAGTCACACCACGCATTCCTGGTGCTGTTCGTCTTCTCATCCATTGCACGCCTGCTTTCGCTGTTTCTCTTACGCCGCATTCCTAAACCGGTCAGACCGAGCCTGGTCTAAGGTAGACGGCCTTGCCGCTGAAGGCCGGAGTGGCGAAACTGGCAAGCCGAACGAGCCTCTATAACTCTCACCCGCAGTTTCGCCATGTCCCATGGACCTCCGACCGCAGGCGCCGAAATTCCGACTTCGCTTGAGCCTCGCGAAGGATGGCATTGCAGCCATCTCTATTACCGATTTGATCGGGGCGTACTGCGGGACCTGAGCCGACAGTCCAGTCCAGCGGAAATTCAGACCGGCCGGGACGAATTGATCGCAGTGCTAGACCCGGCCGCAACCGACGCTCCGACCCGGATGCAAGTCAGCGTCGTCTCTGGTCAGAAGGCCGATTTTGGACTCCTTCTGCTAGATGCGAATCCACTGAAAATCGATGCGATCCATCAGCGGCTCATGGCTAGTCCACTTGGTCCCGCGCTGACTCCTGCATATTCGTTCGTTTCCATTACCGAAGTCTCCGAGTACGCACCGTCCGTGGAACAG
>CAZFLF010001011.1:0-3270 GCA_964519825.1 uncultured Pirellulaceae bacterium
CTGCAACAGCAGTCGCGGAAACTTGCCGACGCGATTCTTGCCGCGCCGGCCGAGAATGACCGCGATCGTCTGGCGGAGCTCTGGCGGCGCGCGCTGAACCGCCCAATCACGGACGCTGAAGGTCGCGACGCTGCCGCATTCCTCGCCACAAACGAGTTTGAAACCGCGGCAAATGACAAGAACCGCAGTGCCGCCTGGACTCGACTCTGTCATGCATTGCTGATTTCAAATGAATTCCTGTTCCGACTCTAATTGAATTTAACAATGGTATGTGTTACCTCTGAGCGGCAGGGCGCTAGCCGCCGGTGTCACGCGAAAAACCGAGGGCTAGCGCCCTGTCGCTCACAGATTCGGTTCATGTTGACAATGCAACAAAGTTTCGCGGACTAAAAATGCCTTACGATCTGAGCGCTCCAATGAAAAATATTCCTCTGCCGTCCACGTCGAAGTTGAGCCGCCGGAAACTGCTCTGCACCGCCGCGTGCGGTTTCGGCGGGCTGGCGCTGCAATCGATGCTGGCCGATATGGCTCAGGCTGCGAGCCCGCTCGCCGTGCGCTCGCCGCATTTTCCCGCGCGCGCGAAACGTGTCATTTTTCTCTTCATGGCCGGCGGACCGTCCCAGCACGACCTGTTCGATTACAAGCCGCGACTGGTCCGCGACCATGGCCAGCGTATGGGGGTCACGAACGAACAGGAAGGAGTCTCGACCGTCGGCATCGATAAGTATTTGGCGTTGGGGCCGATGGCGCCGATTACCCCGCGCGGGCAGAGCGGCATGATGATGTCCGACCTGTTACCGAACCTGGCCAGCGTGGCCGATGATCTTTGCCTATTGCGTGCGGTACAGACCGACAACAACGCCCACGCGATCGCGACGCTGCAGTTCCAGACCGGTGCCACGACCGACGCCCGGCCGTCGATGGGTGCCTGGGCTAGCTACGGATTGGGTACAGAGAACCAGGACTTGCCGAGCTTCATTGCCATTCGTCCGGACAGCGATGTGCGCACGTATGGTGCTGCGTTCCTGCCCGCTGCACACCAGGGGACGGGGATCATGGACATCCCGACGAACCCGAAGCAGTCCGCGATCCGCCACTTGTTCAACTCCGACGCGACACGCGAGTCGCAGCGCCGCGAGCTGGATTTCGTCCAGTCGCTCAACCGAGGCACGCTGGCCCGCGCCGGCTCCGACGCGCAAATGGAAGGGGTCATTGAATCGTTCGAGCTGGCCTTCCGCATGCAGGCGGAAACTCCGAAGCTGGTGGATATGTCGGGGGAATCGAAAGCGACACTCGAGCTTTACGGCATCGGCAATCCCACGACCGAACGGAATGGTCGCGCCTGTTTGCTGGCGCGCCGGTTGAGCGAAGCGGGTGTGCGGTTTGTCCAAGTGGGCATCGGCGGCTGGGACCATCACGGCAATCTTCGCGAAGAACTCCCCCGAAGTTGCAGCGGCATGGATCAGCCCGTCGCCGCATTGATCAAGGACCTCAAGCGTCGCGGACTGTTTGACGACACGCTGGTGTTGTGGAGCGGCGAGTTTGGCCGCACGCCGTGGAGTCAGGATCTCAGCGGTACCGCGCCGATTGACAAACACGGCCGCGAACATCAACCGGAAAGTTTCTGTGCGTGGCTGGCTGGCGGTGGAGTTCGCGGAGGACTCACTCACGGCACGACCGACGAATTTGGATTTCAAGGCATCGAAAACAAAGTCCACCTGCACGACCTGCATGCCACGCTGCTGCATCTCTTAGGTCTCGATCACACTCGACTCACGTTTCGCCAAGCCGGCCGAGACTTCCGGCTCACGGATGTCTTCGGCACCGTGGTACACGAGATTCTGGTTTGATAGTTTGAGGACCTAGCAGAGACTGAGGCCAGTGGCAATTGCTCCAGCGATTCATGCCAAGAATCAGCGCGTGTAGTCCGCGCCACTGAGACTCTTCTCGACGGACGCTTTCCAGGCTTCGAGGGCCGCGGCCATTTTTGCCACGCGCTCGGGTTGCTTCGCGGCGAGGTCGGTGATTTCTGTCGGGTCGTTGGAAACGTCGTAGAGCAGCGTGGTCGGGAGCGATTCACTACCTTTCTGGCTTTTCCTGGCGCGACCGGCGACGGGATTGATGTGCAGCTTGTAAGGCCAGTCGAGCAGCGCGGCGTGACCGGGCTGTTTGCCAGCGTGGTTCCAAAAAGGGATCGCCTTTGCGCGCGACTCGGTTTTGCGATCGAACACCGAGAGTAGGCTTGTTCCGTCAAGTGGCTGGATCTGATTTTGCGCGACCACACCGGTAGCTTCGAGGACGGTCGGGTAGATGTCGAGCGTCGAGCACGGCGATTCGCTCACGAAGGGATTGGCGATGCGCGCGGGCCATTCGACAATGCCGGGCACACGCACGCCCCCTTCCCACAGAGTGCCTTTCGATCCGCGCAGATTGCCGGTGGACTTCGGCCCCTCGTTGCCGCCGTTATCGCTGCAATACCAGAGGAGGGTATTGTTAGCGACCTTCAACTCACGCAACGCCGCGCGCAGCCGGCCCACGCTGCGATCCACGGCGGTGATCTCGCCGTAGTATTCCTGATCCTTTTGCGGAAGTGAGGCATAGGCTGTTTTATCTGCTGGCAAGGCCTGATGCGGGTTGTGCGGCGAGCCGAACCAGACGACGGCGAGGAACGGCTTGGCTGCAGTGGCTTGTCGGCGAATGAACTGCAACGCCTCGTCGGTGGTGATGTCAGAGCCGTCGCCGTGAAACTTTTCGGGCACGCCGTTGCGTCCAAGCACCGGATCGAGGTCGAAGAAATTGTCGGCGGAGACCCATTCGTCGAAGCCCATGCGGCCTGGTGACAGCGGATCATTGGCGAGTATGGCGCGTCCATTCCCGTCGGTGGTGTTCCTGTCCCCGTTCCTGCCGTTGAGATGCCATTTGCCAAAGTGCCCCGTCGCATAACCGGCGGATTGTAAGACTCGCGCGAGCGTCAGCTCCTGCGCGCGGATCGGAGAGCCGGGACTGAACGTGCCGCAACGGTTCGGATGTCGCCCGGTCATCACGCTGGCGCGCGTCGGTGAGCAGTTGAAATGTGCGGTGTAGAAGCGGTTAAAGCGCAGCCCGCTCTTCGCCAGATCGTCGAGATTCGGCGTCTTGAGTTCGGGATGGCCGTTGTAGCCGGTGTCGCCCCAGCCCTGATCGTCGGCCATGACGAGCACGATGTTCGGGCGCGGGGCTTTCTCGGCGGCGGCGGCCTGGCAGACTAGAACGCCAACGAGCACTGAAAGG
>CAZFLF010001012.1:0-3266 GCA_964519825.1 uncultured Pirellulaceae bacterium
CTGGCCGATTTCTTTCCTGGTGTAGTCGACGAGTCCAAGCTGCCGCCGGTCGATAAGGCGGCGCCATTCCGCAGTCAACTGCTCAAGCTACGATTGTTTCACGAATTGGACAGAGATCCGCGATTGAACGTGATCGGCTTGCGGATGGAGGAGCCGTTTGTCGCCTACATGAAAGTCGCGTTCGTGTTGGGATTCGTATTGTCGAGCCCGTTCGTATTCTATTTCGTTTGGCAATTTGTTGCAGCCGGGTTGTACGCGCACGAACGCCGGTACGTTAAAGTTTTTCTGCCGTTGAGCCTCGGGTTGTTCCTGGCCGGTGCGGCCTTGGCGTATTTCGTCGCGATTCAATACGTTCTGAAGTTCATGCTGTGGTTCTATGAATTGATGGGCATCGATCCCGATCCTCGGATCAGCGACTGGCTGAGCTTCGTGCTAATTCTGCCGATAGGTTTTGGCATTAGTTTTCAATTGCCGCTCGTAATGCTTTTTCTGGAACGAATCGGCATTTTCACGGTTTCGACCTACAAGAGCCACTGGCGGTTGTCTGTGCTTGCGATTGCTTTCCTGTCGATGGTGCTTACCCCTAGCGAGCCAACAAGCATGCTCTTGATGGCCGTGCCGCTGACGATCTTGTACTTCGGCGGCATTTTGATGTGCCAATGGATGCCGCGACGGACAACGCCCTTTGGAGAATCGCTCGAATAGAGCATATAGCCGGACCATCTTTGGTCCGGCCGGGCGAGGTGCCGATTTCCGGCCAAGATGGCCGGGCTATGGATCGAGCCCGTCAGGGGCTCAAATTTGAAAACTCGCCTTGGCGTCGAGCGCCGCGTCCATGTCGCTGCGCATCTTGAGCCTCGGGGTTTCCATCACGACGGTCGCATTGGGCGTCACGCTTCGCGTGAGCCACACGCTCGAACCAATCACCGCGTCGTGGCCGACGACCGTGTTGCCGCCCAAAATCGTGGCGTTGGCATACACCACCACGCGGTCCTCCAGCGTCGGGTGCCGCTTTTGGCCGCGGACCAGGTTCCCTTCGCCGTCGGTTGCGAAGCTCAATGCGCCCAGCGTCACGCCCTGATAGAGTTTCACGTGCGCGCCGATCTGGGTCGTCTCGCCGATCACCACGCCCGTGCCGTGATCGATGAAGAAGTAATCGCCGATCGTCGCGCCGGGGTGAATATCGATGCCCGTGCGGCCGTGGGCCCACTCCGTCATCATCCGCGGAATGAACGGGATATCGAGCTCATAGAGTACGTGGGCCAGGCGGTAGACCGTAATCGCCTCGAGGCCCGGATAGCAGAAGATTACTTCATCGAGCGATTTGCAAGCCGGGTCGCCGTCGTAGGCGGCTTGCACGTCAGTCGCCAGGCGCTTGCGCAGCTCCGGCAACCGCTCGAGAAACAGCATCGTCTTGGCCTGGCCGAGCGCTTCGTAATCCTGCTCGGAGTCGCAATCGGTAACTCCCGCTTCGTGGCGCAGCGCCCGGCCGATTTGCGTGGTGAACCGATCGTGCAAGCGATCCATCAGATCGCCGACGTAATAGGCCACGTTGCCGCGGTGCAGACCCTCGCGCCGCCGGTAGCCCGGATAGAGAATTTCCTTCAAGTCGTTCGTGGCGGCGATGATCTCGTCGTAATTCGGCAGCGGGCAATGGCCCAAGTGGTTGATTTTGCCGACTTCGTCGTAGGTCTGCACGATGCGCTGCGACAGTTTCGGAAGTTGGTCTTTGAGTCGGAAGTCGGTAGCCATGGTCGAAGTGCTCCTGGCGGGCCCGCCGCGATGCACGAGTGCGCCTCGTGCGACGACGAATCGATGGACGATGGGCGGAATGTTCGGGACTTGTGAGGCGAGAGACAGAAGAAGCCCGGGGCGGGCACAACGGCGGCGGGCTGGTCCGGCGCTAGGCCGGACTCGTACAGATGCACCGCATCAGCAGCTCGCGGAAGATGGCATGCCTCATGGTTCGTCTCGGGCGAAATTCTACCCGTGCGATCACAGCCGTTCAAATCGCTACAAATTGTCTCGGCAGGGTCCGGCTGCTAACTAAAGGATTTGACTCGGAACGCTTGGGTTCGCGTAATATATCGAAGTTCAGCAGTCCTCCAAGGCGTTAAAACGCGGTTTCTCCGCCATTTTCCTTGCTAAAAGGCACATCTTTATTAAACTAATCGTAAGCCGGCACGCCCCACGGCCTCGTGTCTTACACCACGGAATAGGGGCACTCTTCTCTGAACTTCTTGCCCGAGGTCGCGACCTAATGCTATTCACAACGGCCTGGAGGAGCGCTTTGGCGCTGATTCTATGCGCGGCCGCGACTTCCTCCGTGTGGGCCTTGGACGGCAGCGTCCCGGCTATTCATGGAGACGTGTCGCGTTCGCTTCTCGGCGATGGCACGGGTGTCGTCGTGGCGATCGTTGATAGCGGCGTCGACAAACTTCACCCGGCTCTTGCCGGTCTCGATAGCCTTGGCAATCCGCGTCTGGTGGCGGAAGCAAACTTCGTCACCTACGAGCCTGCGAATACGGGCAACGACGTGCACGGCCACGGCACGTGGGTCGCCAGCGCGGCATTGAGCCGCGACGCAACGTTTACTGGCATGGCCACGGACGCCCGCTATGTGAACGCGCGCGTGCTCGACAACGGCAATGGCTTTCCCAACGACACGCAGGTCAGGAATGGAATCGGTTTCGCGGTTTCGCAAAACGCCGATGTCATTAACTTGTCGCTGAATTTCTTCGCTCCGGTTAGCAACGGGTCTCAGCAGCTGGACCTGATGGTCGACTGGGCCGCATATTCGCAGGGCATTAGCTGCGCGATTTGCGTGGGCAACATTGGGAGTGGAAATGGTTCAACTTCGGTACGCAGTCCCGGTAGCGCCTTTAATGGAGTGACCGTGGGCCGAACAACGGCGGACTTCAGCCGTGTCCACCCTGATAGCGCGGAAGCGTTCACCAGTAATAGCCCCGGGCGGATGAAGCCAGACGTCGTGGCCCCGGGCACGGCGCTGACGCTTGCCAACGACGATTGGGAGGGTGGCGCACCCGATTGGGACAACAACCTCCAAGGTTGCAGCTTTGCTACGCCGCACGTAGCCGGATTGATGGCCCAACAGATTGAAGTCGGCAATCGACTCGGGCTCAGCACCGATCCGCTGGTTGTGAAGTCGACGATCATGAACAGTGCGACTAAGGTGCTCGACAAACAGGGTAACCCATGGCAGCCTTTTCAATCGACGAGTGTTGGCGGCTTCCTTTCAACAAATA
>CAZFLF010001013.1:0-3259 GCA_964519825.1 uncultured Pirellulaceae bacterium
CCTGTCGCTGGACTTGACCGGCTTGACGCCAACACTGGCCGAAGTGGACGAATTCGTGACGGACCAGCGCGGCGACGCCTATGAGCAATTGGTCGAACGGCTCCTCAAGAAAGAGTCGTTTGGGGAACATTGGGCGCGGATGTGGCTCGACTTGGCCCGCTACGCCGATTCAGCCGGCTATGCCGACGACCCCGCGCGAGCAATCTGGGCTTACCGTGATTACGTCATTCGCTCGTTCAATGCCAACAAACCGTTCGATCAATTCACCATCGAACAGCTCGCCGGCGATCTGTTGCCTAATCCGACGGAAGAGCAGCTCATGGCCACCGCCTTCCATCGCAACACTTTGACCAATAGTGAGGGCGGGACCAACGACGAGGAATTTCGCAGTGTGGCGATCGTCGATCGGGTTAACACCACATGGACTGTCTGGATGGGCACATCGATCGCTTGCAGCCAATGTCACAATCACAAATACGATCCGATTACGCAACTCGACTTCTTTCGATTTTTTGCGATTCTGAACAACACTGAGGACGCCGATCGGCGCGATGAAGCTCCGCTGCTGGAGTTCTATACGGCCGAACAGAAACAACAGAAATCGCAATTCGAGGCGGAAATCCGCTCCTTGGAAGATCGGCTCCACACGCCGACCCCCGATCTGCTGACCGGGCTGGCGAAATGGGACCAACAGTTTCCCCGCAATATGGCGTGGCAATCGCCCACACCATCGTCCGCGAAGTCACGAGGGGGCGCGGCGATGACCGTGCAAGCCGACAATTCGATCGTCGTGGCCCCGGGCCAGCAAACGGACACTTACGAGATCGCACTTCCGCTCCCTGGGCCGAAGGTGACTGCAGTACGACTCGAGGTGCTGCCCCATGACTCGTTGCCAAACAAGGGTCCTGGTCACGCCAACGGCAATTTCGTGATCTCCCGAATCGCAGCCTCCGTGATTCCGCCCGCCGCGAGCCACTTGAGCGGACGATTCGTCCGCATCGAGATTCCGGGTAAACAGAAGATTCTGTCGCTGGCGGAAGTTCAGGTCTTCGGCGGCGCCGACAATCTGGCCCAACGGGGCATGGCGACGCAAAGCAGCACCGACTTTGAAGGCCCGGCCAAGCTGGCCATCGACGGCAATACCAACGGTCAATTCGCGGAAGCCAAATCGGTAACCCATACCGCGGTCTCCGATGACCCGTGGTGGGAAGTCGACCTTCAATCTACGCAGCCGGTCGACCGAATCGTCGTTTGGAACCGCACGGATGCCGGCGTGGAAGGGCGCTTGGCTGATTTCCGCATTGTGCTCCTCAACGAACAGCGGCAGCCGGTTTGGGAGCAAAAGGTTCAGGTCCCACCGAAGCCGAATTCCGAAGTCGCGACGAGTGGCGTGCGGTCGGTGTCGTTCGCGACTGCCTTGGCGGACGTTTCGCAGGACGGATTCGATCCGCGACACGTGTTGCCGGTCGAACCGGCAAAGCCCGACGCCAATGCGAAGGGCTGGGCAATCGGAGGTTACGAGGGCAAAACGCATTCGCTGACTCTGTTGGCCGCGGCTCCTGTCGAGACCGCCGCGGGTACAACGCTATCTCTTACCATTGAACAACAATCCAAACTAGAAAAGCACACAATCGGCTGCTTCCGAATCTCCGTCACGGACGATTCCCGAGCCGCCGAATTCGCCCGTACTCCGGCGAACGTTCTGGCGATCATTGCCTCCGAAGCGGCCACGCGCACCGAGGACCAGCGAAAAACATTGGCCGACTATTACCTGGCTCAAATTGCTCCAGAACTTCAACCGACCCGCGACCAACTCGCGGCCACGAAGAAGCGCCTCGCCGAGCTAAAACCGAATACTTTGCCGATCTTGCGTGAACTTGCGGCTGACAAACAGCGCAAAACGAATCTGCAACATCGTGGAAACTACCTCGATCTCGGCCCGGAAGTCACGGTGGGTATTCCGGCAGCGTTTCAGTCTTTGCCCCCCGATTTGCCGGTCGATCGGCTGACGGTGGCAAAATGGCTGGTCGGCGCCGACAATCCGCTCACGGCTCGCGTCGTGGCGAATCGCTTTTGGGAGCAGATTTTTGGGATCGGCCTGGTGCGGACGAGCGAAGAGTTCGGTTCGCAAGGCGAGTTGCCGTCCCACCCGGAGATGCTCGATTGGCTGGCCGTGGAATTGGTTGAGTCGGGTTGGAACGTCAAACAATTCCTGAAGCTACTCGTCACTTCCGCCGCCTACCGGCAATCCTCCAAAGTGACGCCGGAGTTGTACGAACGCGATCCCGAGAATCGACTCCTCGCGCGCGGGCCGCGATTTCGCCTGTCGGCCGAAATGGTGCGCGATCAAGCGCTGTTCGTCAGCGGACTGCTCAGCTGCAAAATGTACGGCCCGTCTGTCAAGCCGCCGCAACCAGCGCTCGGACTGAGTGCGGCCTTCGGCAGCACGATCGATTGGAAAACAAGCGACGGCGAAGATCGCTTCCGCCGTGCCCTTTACACGGAATGGCGCCGGTCGAACCCGTATCCATCGATGATCACGTTTGACGCACCGAACCGTGAAATCTGCACCGTGCGCCGAGCTCGAACCAACACCCCGTTGCAGGCGCTCGTCACGCTGAATGACCCGGTCTATATCGAAAGTGCCCAAGCCTTGGCGCGTCAAATGATCGCCGCCGGAACGACTCCCGCCGATAAAGCGGCAATGGGATTCCGGATTTGCCTGTCGCGGACCCCCTACGATCACGAATTGGTCCGGCTCGTGAAACTGTTTGAGGAATCGCGTGCGGAGTTCGCACAATCTCCGGAACAGGCCAAGCAGATGGCAATTAGCCCGCTGGGCCCCGCACCCGACGGCGTCAACGTCAGCGAACTCGCCGCCTGGACCGTCGTGGCGAATGTGCTTCTCAACTTGGATGAGATGCTGATGAAACGCTGATTAGAACAGCCGGTTGAATCCATTGAGCGCCGCGACGCGATAGGCTTCGGCCATCGTCGGATAGTTGAAGGTTGTATCGATGAAGTACCGCAGCGAATTCGTCTCGCCGGGCTGCATCATGATCGCCTGCCCGATGTGAATAATCTCGCAGGCGTTGGCGCCGAAGCAGTGGATTCCCAGAATCTGCAACGTTTCCCGGTGAAACAACAGCTTCAACATGCCGACCGTCTGGTTGGTGATTTGGGCGCGGGCCAGACTCTTGAACTGGGCTTGGCCGACTTCATACGGAATCTTGTCTCGCGTCAGCTCCCGTTCGGTCTT
>CAZFLF010001014.1:0-3257 GCA_964519825.1 uncultured Pirellulaceae bacterium
ACTCGGTAGAGGTGCACGTCCCAAGGTTGAAAGTCGTCGCGAAATACCCCGTCTTTGATCGTGAGACTGCGTGACTCACCAAGCACCTCGACCGTCGCGCCCTCGGGTATTCCTTTCACTTGGACTCGGGCTGTCGCGTTACCATCGCGCATGCCAACCGCGAAAATGTAGACGGAGTCTTGGTGCCGCTTTATCAGCGCTTCAACTGGAACTTCCGGAGTGCTCTCAACGGTTACGCCGTCCGTGACTGTCGGACTATTGAGCACCGGGGCCAACTGCTGGATCTGGTGATTGATCGCACGGACTTGGGCCAGCATTTCGACATCATCGAGCAGCGCGGCTTCGATGAACTTCGGCTTGAACTGATGCACAAAATAGATCAAACCCTGCGAGCCGCGCACAAGCGACATCCATACCTCCGCCTTGACCTGTTGGGGCGTGGCCTTGGCGTTCGGATTCTCAATGTGCGTGCACTCGATGCAATTCCAAACTGTCTTTCGGTCGGCCGACCATTTTTTCAGCCGACTCACGCCATCAGCGACGAACCAGAGCTTGCCGGCGACTTCGCGATGATCGTGGACCGCGGGGTAAATATCGAAGGAGACGATATCGCAACCCTGGATATATTCCGGGTAATCCTCGGGATGATTCCGTCGAACGCCACGTCCGATGTACTGATCCCAGGCCACTCCTTGCCCCAAGTTCAACAATACGGGGCGAGTCGGATCGGCCCCTTTGATCCGGCGATAGTTCTCGGTGATTCGTGCCGGCAGGATGGGTGGACCATACCCTTTGCCGCCGGGCAAGGACTGAGCGTTGTCCGGTTCATCACCGTGCATCCAGGCGATAATTGTCGGATCGTCTCTGTGTTGCAGGCCTACTTGATTCTGGGAGCAGATGACGTGCATGCCATTCGCTTTCAGCGTAGCCAATTGCTCACTGGTGGGTCCCTTCCACAATCCGACATACACATTAATACCTGCCTCGCGATAAGCTGCCGCCTTGGCCGGACTTTGCAGCCAGACCGCGAGTGGAAAGAAATTCGGATCCGCAAAAACGCCGGTCTTCTTTGGGATTTGATCGGAAGCCGCGGCGTCTTGACCGCACGAACTCTTCGCGACGCACCCCAGGAGCGCCAGGCTTGCGAGAAGCGCGCTCACGATCCGACTCAGCGTCATATGGCACATAGCAGGTTCCTGGTTATTTGATGTTCTTTCCTCGCACAAACGTCTCGCTTGTACCAATGCAAACGCGACGCTTGCACGATGCTCGGCGCGGTTGGCCGCGTTCGCGACATACGATCCAAATTGGTAGCGCCAGTCATCGCTGCAAAACCGCGGTTACCGGGAAGTGGTCAGAGGGAGTACGACCCTCGCGCGCAGTACAATCGATGCAAGCGTCGACGATTGTCCAATCCCGTGATACTGCAATCCAATCGATTCTAGCCCCACGGGTCGCGGCAGCCACGAACCCGGAAAACGTTCCTTCCTGCTCACCGTGTGTCGGATGGAACAGTCGAAAGGCGTCGACCAACGGCGACGCCTCTTTTTCGACCGGCTGAAACACGGCCCGATAAGGCTCGCTATTCTCGCCGGTATTGAAATCCCCCGTCACGATGATCGAGTCACCCTGGGCGATCTTCGTCACTTGTCGGCGGAGCAGCCGAGCGGACTGCAGGCGGGCATTGCCGCTCCAATGATCGAAGTGGGTGTTGAAGAATGCAATCGGCGCCGCATTTGGGTCCTGGCGGTCTCGGAGCTTCACCCACGTAACCATGCGTGGCAGCGAACTACCCCAGCTCTTACTGCCTGCCCTGTCGGGCGTTTCACTCAACCAAAAATGGCCGCCATCAAGCTTTTCAAATCTTTCTTTCCGGTAATACAAGGCCATCATCTCGCCATCGTCCTGGCCGTCGTTCCGCCCGGCGCCGAACTGGTCGTAATCCGGCAATCGCTTGGCCAAGTAGTCCCGCTGAAACCCCAGCGTCTCTTGTGTCCCAAGCAGATCGGGGTTGAAGGCCACGATCGTTTCGACGAGAAATTCCTTTCGCCGATCCCAATGGTTGTCACCATCCCTCGCGGTCCCATAACGGATATTGAAACTCATGACTCGCACTCGGTGCTCTTGGTCGGCACCCAGGCTCACCACACCGCTGAGCAGCAGATTTATCCACAGGGCAACTAAACCAATGCGGATCGACAACATGGTTTCACTCAATCCAAGTGATTGAACTGATGGGACGCGCTCGAGTGTATGATAGGCGGTACCTGCGTGCTGACAATTCCCAATGAGCACCGACGGGAGTCGTTTTCGGCAGCTGAATCGTTTAACCGCAAGCCGCAGGCGAGCGCGTTCGGGCGCAATCGATCACTGTTCGAAGCGCTCGCCTGCGGCTTGCGATTAAACGACCCAATTTCGCAACAATAAGACTCCCGACCCCGTCAGTGTCCATCCCACATCCGCCCACCTCACGCGGCGCGTGACGGCTACGTTCCATTGGAGACTTCCTCCACGTCTTTCACTGTTACCGGGTGTGAGATGCGAGCCCGGTCAAAGCCCCGTCCGCCGTCGATCAGGCCGACGAATCCAGGCTCCGGTGGCTCGCTTAACATCATGGTGAGGAGGTCGTCGCCCGCGCCACCGAACAACATTGCATTGACGTGCCCGCGGCTCCCTGGAAGGAGCGCAAAGAAGGCGTCCACCACGTCATTCCCGTTACCGCCGTCCATGGTCACGGACAACTCGCCCTCAGTGAACTGCACATTCTCGGCGCGGAAGGAGAGGTGATCGTTGCCTACTCCTCCGATCATCGATAAGTTCAACCGACCAGCCCAAGGCATGGTGCCGATGGGACCGGCGAGCACGGCATTAAGCCGATCATCGCCGCCGCCGCCGTTCATGTTGATGGTGATCGGCGGATCGGGCTGCGGATTGAAGCCTACAAGAATGGCAGGCACGAGAACCACTTGGGAGGACAGCCTGTCGTTCCCGGTGTCGCCGTTCATGTTGATGGTGATCGGCGGATCGGGCTGCGGATTGAAGCCCTCGCGCGTGCCAGGACTGACAGTCACTTGGGACGACAAAGTGTCATCGCCGCCGCCGCCGTTCATGTTAATGGTGATCGGCGGGTCGGGTTGTGGGTCGAAGCCAACTAGAACGGCGGGCACGAGGAACACTTGGGAGAACAGCGTGTCGTTCCCGGTGTCGCCGTTCATGTTGATGGTGATCGGCGGATCGGGTTGTGGGTCGAAGCCTAC
>CAZFLF010001015.1:0-3255 GCA_964519825.1 uncultured Pirellulaceae bacterium
ATGTGACTAAACCTAAGGGCTAGCGCCATTCCGCTCAAAGTAAGTGCCATTGGGCTGCCCTTGCCGGGCACTGCCAGGCGCCGACGAAATCGACCTGGACACTCGCCACGGCCTACGGTACCTTCCCGCCCTCTTCTCACGGCACGATTCCGTGCCCGGTGAGTGTGCGTTCTTGTTGAAACTAGTCGGCATCCAAACCGTAGCATTCGGAACGAAGCATTTCGCCGTTCTCAACGGCGGCCGGTGCTTCCGATCAGGATGCGCAGGGAAAGAGCTTGCATTCAGGCATGAACCGCTTCTCTCGGTGGCAAGATCTCATTTTGCCCGTGATGCTGATCGCCAGCGTATTCGTGATCCTCGTACCGATGCCGGTCGGGATTATGGACGTGCTGTTGTCGGCGAATATCACGGTCTCGCTGATCGTGCTGCTGACAACGATCTATGTGCAGACACCGCTGGAATTCAGCATCTTTCCGTCGCTGCTGCTGGCCACGACATTGGGACGGCTGGTGCTCAACGTGGCTTCAACGCGTCTGATTCTTTCGCAAGGCGGCGAACGTGGTTTGGATGCGGCGGGGGGAGTGATCCGCGGGTTTGGAGAATTCGTGGCCGGAAACAACACGGTCGTCGGATTGGTCCTCTTTGTCATTATCATCGTGATCCAGTTCGTGGTGATCACGAAAGGAGCGACGCGAATCAGCGAAGTTGCCGCGCGGTTCGCCTTGGACGGAATGCCAGGCCGTCAAATGGCGATCGACGCCGATCTTAGCAATGGGGTCATCGACGAACACGAGGCCCAGCGGCGCCGCGCCGAAATCACGCAACAGGCGGACTTCTTTGGTGCGATGGACGGTGCCAGCAAATTTGTGCGCGGCGATGCGATCGCGGGCATCATCATTACTCTGATCAACATCGTTGGCGGGCTCGTAATCGGCGTTCTCGAGTCGGGGATGACGATCGCCGAGTCCGCCGAAGTCTTTACAAAGTTGACAATCGGTGACGGGTTGGTGAGTCAGGTTCCAGCGCTACTCATCTCGCTGGCAGCCGGCTTGCTGGTTACCCGGAGTTCACAAAAGACCAACTTGCCCCGTGAGTTTGTGCAGCAGTTGTTTTCGCGGCCGCAGTCGCTGGGTGTGGCAGCGTGTGCACTCGGTATGCTGGTTTTCACCGATCTGCCGACGATCCCTCTGCTTTCAATCAGCGCCGGTTGCGCGGCGCTGGCCACTATGTTGCGGCGACAAAAGCAGCAGCAAAATGCCGCGGATTTGGTCCATTCGAAAGCACAGGCCGCCGAGCAACAAAAGAAGCCGGACGAACGCATCGAGGACTACCTGGCCATTGACCCGATGGAAATTGAGATCGGCGTCGGACTTATCCGGCTGGCGGATCCCGCTCGCGGTGGAGACTTGCTCCCCCGGATCACCGGTGTGCGTCAAACCGTGGCCAGCGAAATCGGAATTGTGTTGCCGAAGGTCCGCATTCGCGACAACATGCGGCTGAACGAACGGTACTACCGCATCAAGATTGCCAACAATACCGTGGCCGAGGGGATCGTTCATCCCGACAAACTGCTGGCCATGGAGTCCGGAATGGTCACCGGCAAGCTACCCGGCGAAACGACACGCGACCCGGCATTCGGACAACCGTCGATTTGGATCGACATTGGTCTGCGCGATCGCGCCGGGATGCTGGGTTACACCACGGTCGATCCATCTTCCGTGATGGCCACTCATCTCAAGGAAGTCGTCAAGCAGCACGCCGATGAACTCGTGACGCGCGATGCCACCAAGAAGCTGATCGACGAATTGAAAAAGACGTCACCGGCAGTAGTCGATGAACTGGTCCCCGGCCAAATGAAACTGGCTGAAGTGCAGCAGGTTTTGCAAATGCTACTGCGCGAGCAGGTGCCGGTCAGACAACTCAGCGTGATCTTGGAAACATTGGGTGATTTTGCCGGACGAACCAAGGACCCAATTTGGCTGACCGAGTACGTACGGCATCGGCTGTCGCGCACCATCTGCACGCGCTACCGCGACGCGGAAAATCGCTTGTACGTAGTCACACTCGATCCGGCACTCGAAGATCGCATTGTGGCCGGCATCGAACACACTGAACGCGGTTTGTTCCTGCGCATGTCGCCGCCGGCGATTGAGAAAACTTGTGATGCGATCGCCAAAGAGACCGACAAACTAGCGCGGTCGGGTAAGGCTCCGATCGTGCTCGTCAGCCCCCAGATTCGTCCCGGTCTCAAGCAGATGACGCAGGCGCGTCTGCCGAGGCTGATAGTGCTCAGTTACAACGAGCTGACCCGCGACACGAAGATCGAGGCAGTCGGCCTGGTCACGGAGCCAAGCGGAGGCAAATAACAACTAACAAAGGTCCAAATCCCAGTAGCAAATGACCAAATCCCAGTAGCAAATGACCAAATCCCAATGACCAATGACCAAACTTTTCTCTGACCTCTAACCTCTGACCTCTGACCTCTGACCTCTGACCTCTGACCTCTAACCTCTGACCCCTCAGCATGGAAGTCAAAACCTATCGAGCCAAATCGCTGCAGCAGGCTCTGCAATTGGTCCGCCGGGACCTCGGTCCGGCGGCGGCGGTGCTTCACACTCGCGAAGTCCGTGGTGGACTGCTGGGATTGTTGGGTGGTCACCAGATTGAGGTTATGGCCTCGCTGGGAGTCGACGTGCCGAGTCGCTTCGCCCCTGCAACGCGACAGTCGATTGCCACCCACAATGACCTGCGGGACAACGGACCGGAGTGGCCAACCACGATCAACGACTCACCCGTTCCGGCGCACGAACTCGACTACCGGGCCAAATTCCGGCAAGACTTGAAGGGACAGCTCGACGACCTGCAATCGATGGTCGAAGACCTGTGTGTCCGTTCCGAGACGGCCGCGCAGCGCCATTTGCCGGAGGCATTCGTCAGATTGCTGGCCGATCTGATCGACGCGGACGTCAGCGACGAGTTGGCTCGCGAACTGTTAGATCGATTGCGAATCCGAACGCCCGTAGACGACTGGGACGACGGACTGCTGCTCAAGGCCAGGCTCGCGCGCCTGATTGAAGAAGAAATCGTTTGCAGTGGCGCCATTCGGGTCAGCCCCGGTCGGCATCGGCTGGTGGCACTGGTTGGTCCCACGGGGGTTGGCAAGACAACGACGATCGCCAAATTGGCAGCTCAGTTCCACCTGCGCGAAAAGCGCCGCGTCGGACTCATTACCGTCGATACCTATCGGATTGCGGC
>CAZFLF010001016.1:0-3254 GCA_964519825.1 uncultured Pirellulaceae bacterium
TTCCGTTGAGGCGGAAAGGTCAAATCAATAGGGTCCAGAAAATCGCTGGTGAACGCGGCCTGGCCGCCGGCCTCGGTTGTGATCAGCCCTGCCGTGGGCGTGACAATGGCTGCGGGAAGCAGCGGGTCGCCAAAGAACCGCATCAGAAATGGGTGCTCGACGCCGGCGGCTTCGCGGTCAATGCCGGCGACGATGATGCTGCCATCGGACTGGAGCGCCATTCCGTGCGCGGTGAAGGAGAGGCCTGTCGCAGCGGCTTGAGTCCCCAGCTTGAAGCCACCTTGGCCAAAGCTCGCGTCCAGCGTTCCGTTCGAGTTGAGTCGGGCGACAAGTACTCGACTCGGTGACCCATTCACCCCGCCAACGGCGACGATCTTCCCGTCCGCCTGAATCATCACGGATTGGCCCGTCTCGGAGGTTCGCGATGCGGCGCCGTCGATATCGAGCCGCACGTATCCCGTGCCGCCGCCAAAACCCGTATCCAGCGTGCCGTTGGCATTGAAGCGGGTGACGAGCATATCGACTTCACCGTCCGCAGCGCGGGAACTACTAGCGACGACGATTTTCCCATCGGGTTGTAGAGCCACTCGGTTGGAGACATGGTAGAAGGCACTGGTATTGCTGATCCCCGGCAGATTGAGGACGGTGTAGCCGCTGCCGTTGAACGTCGTGTCGAGGACGCCCTTCGCGGTGTACCGGGCCACCAGCAATTGGCCGATGGCACTGCCATTGGGGCTGAAATCGCCGACGGCGATAATCTTGTTGTCGGGCTGAATCGCAATGGAGGTGAAGTCGGCGAGCGTTCCGCCGAAGGTATTGACGGTGGAGCCGATGGCCTCGCCTTGAACAATCTGGCCGAAACCGCCCGTTCCACTATTCACGGCGCCATTGGCCTTAAAGCCGCCCAGGACTGCGGCACGCGTAAAATTTGTAGAAGTCGTTGTAAATCCTCCGACGATAATCTCGCCTGTCGATTGCCGGCCGATGCCGGTTGCGTTCTGGAAGTAACCTGGACGGGCGTCGACGCTGGTCCAGCCGCCAGAGCCGAAGGTCGTGTCGAGCGAGCCGTTGACGTTGAAGCGGCCTGCGCCGAGCAGACCCGCTTTCGAGGTAGAGACGACGGCTTTGCCGTCGGGTTGGAGCACGATCCCGCCGGCCAGTTGTCCTCCCGGAGGATTGGGCGGCGTCGCAAGTCCGCCAGTGCCATAGGTCGCGTCAGGATTGCCGATTGCGTCGTACCGGGCAATCGCCGCGGTATTGCCTTGCGACAACCCAGAAATCGTCCCCGCCGCTAGGATCTTCTGGTCCGTCGGCTGAATCTCGACATCTTTGTAATAGCCGTTCCAGGATTCCACGATGTAGGCGCCGTCTTCCGGGCCGAAGCCGGAGAGAGCGAGGCGGACTTCGAGGCGTTCGAGGAAGAGGCGCCGCTGGCGGGACGCAGAGCCGACCCGCGGAGCGAGTGCCCCGAACGGGCCGTTCCTACGCGGAGCGTGGGAGCGAGAGAGGGTTTTCAAAGTGCGAAGGCAAGTGGCGAGTGGCATATTATCAGTCTCCAATTCGGTATAGGTCTGCGATAAAATAGAAACGTCATCGCTCCCGGCGCGCAGACCAAGCGCTGAGGAGATGCGGGGCCGGTGAGGAAGTTGCTTGGCGGCATGACCTCACCGGCCGCTTTTGTTCAGGTGTCAGAGGTCAGGTGTCAGTGGTCCGTCGTCAGTAAATGCGACGGACGATTGTCTGGGTTATGTGGTATATTTGGACGTGGCTCCAAACCATTAACTAACTATCCAAGGAAGAACGCATGACTTCTCTCGTTGTGGAAGCCACGTACGAGAACGGGATGCTGAAACTCGACCGTCCCTTGCCACTCGGAGAACACGAACGTGTGCGGATCATCGTCCAGGCCGGAATGACGTTGGCGGAGCAAACGGCGGGTCTCATGGAATGGAAAGCGCCTGTTGAGTTGGCCGAGTACTTCGCGATGGATCCCGAACTCGACTTTCCATCTCCCTCGGAGGAGTTATGACCTTTGCCGATCTGCCGGCGAATGCCACCGTTTTCGTGGATGCCAACACGCTGGTCACCCGCGGAGGTCGCAACCCATGTCCACGATCGTAAAAGCCGATGCCACCGGCGCGGTGACGCTGCCGGCCGAGCTGTGCCGAGCGGCCGGCATCCAGCCACAGGCCGAACTGGTAGCCGAAGTCCAACACGGCCAGATCGTCCTGGGGCCAGCGCGACCGCCAATCTGGGAGCGGATTGCCACGCTGACCGCCGACGCGCCCCCTGACGAACTCCAAAAGCCGCCAACCGACGGCGCTTCCCAGCACAATCACTATTTGTATGGGACGCCGAAGCGGCCGGAGTAAGTCGCCGATGCCGCCACGCACACTGTTCGCCGACACCTTCTATTGGATCGCGCTGATTTTTCCACGCGACGCCCATTACACCTCCGTCTTGTCGTTCAGCCGAACACTCCAGGCGGTTCACCTCCTGACGACCGACGAGGTACTCAGCGAAGTCCTCAGTCACTTTGCCGCTCACGGCTCGTATTGGCGGGGCAAGGCCGCAGCCCTCGTCCACCACGTGCGGGGCGACCCTGACGTGGAAGTCCTCCCCCAAACCCGCGCCGAATTCGACGCCGCTCTGGCGTTGTACGAGGCCCGGCTCGACAAGGAGTACAGCCTGGTCGATTGCCGGTCGATGGTCGCGCTCGCGTCGCTGCGCGTGTCCGAGGTATTGACCAATGATCATCACTTTACCCAAGAAGGTTTCACGATTCTGTTTCAGTAGGTCGTGCTCGGTATCTATTAGCCCCAGTCCGAACGGTCGGCTGAAGTCCTGAGGCGGTTGAACCGCGACGAGCGGCTGCCTAGGATCCACTCGAAGGCGAACACGGCCAATCGGGGAGCAGAAGGAGCAATTTCATGCGAGTCAAAGGAGCCAACGGCGTGGGGCGATTCAGTGTTGATATCGAGGTGGCGAACTACGGCGACCTCACTTTGGCGGAGCGCGGCTTGCTGCCGGCCGATCAGGTGCGCCGACAGATGATCCGCGCCATTGTCGATTCGGGAGCGACGAAACTCGTGCTGCCGGAGTCCCTGGTGAAAGAGCTGGGGTTGCCCCGCGGCGATAAGATCAAGGTTCGCTACGCCGATGGCCGAACCGCCCTGCGACGCGGTGCGGAAGGGGCCTATGTCGAGTTGCTGGGCCGTCACGGAACTTTTACCGCGGTTGTGGAGCCGAAGCGG
>CAZFLF010001017.1:0-3243 GCA_964519825.1 uncultured Pirellulaceae bacterium
GCCCCCCTTCGGTCCCTGTGATCCAGAAAGTGTGGCCGTGCATGTGCATGGGATGATGATCGATGGCACTCATATTCACGAAACGAATGCGCACCCGGCTGCCCAGACGCACGACCAAAGGAGTAATATACGGGGCCGAACGACCGTTGAGGGTGAAAAAATTAAACTCCATCGACATCGTGTTCGGGATCGTGCATTGGGGCAGGATTGCCCACTCCTGGACCATCAGCGCAAAGTCATGGTCCACAGGGGGCGAATGGGTCACGTGTGGATGAATGATGAACAACCCTGCCATTCCCATGCCTTCCTGCATCGGCCCATGGGAGTGGTAGAAGAAAGTGCCATTTTGGTGTAGGTCGAACTCGTAGACGAACATCCCGCCAGCCGGGATCGGATCCTGCGTCAGGCCGTGGACACCGTCCATGCGATTGGGTACTTCCAGCCCGTGCCAATGCATGCTTGTCGATTCCGGTAGCTCGTTATGCACGACAATGCGCACACGATCGCCCTCATTGGCCTCGATGGTTGGCCCGGGCATACTGTCGTTGAAGCCCCAAACATCGAACCACATATCCGGCAGAAACTCACGGCGCGTGTGCCGACAGTGGAGATGGAATTCCTTAACCCCGTCCTTCATTTCCCAAAAGAGCTTCGTCAAATCTGGCGTCACGACCGCCACCGGTTTCTCGTCTACACCGCGCTGGCCTGGCACCAACTTGCCTCGATCCGTAGCACTACCCACCGGGCCACTCGGCCCTGGCTGATTACGAGGAAACTCATCGACTTCGTCGTTCTCGTGCTTAGGCTCAGCGGATTTTTCCTGGCTCCGAGCAATATGGGAAGTCGCGCCGGCCAACAGCCCAGTCGTGGCAAGTGCGCCGCCGTGAAGAAAATGCCGGCGGGTGGTCTCGTGATCCATGAATTATCTCCAATGCGAACGAACAAAAAGTTGTTGCTCCTATCATAATTAGCAACAACGAGTATTTCCGCATTGGAGATTGAGCGACATTTTAATCCGAAGTCGAAACCGGATTGCGTTTCTCCATCATCCTGCTTGGGCCATTTTTCTTCAGCCAATAATGCTGCAAGCCTCTTCTCGCGTGAGTCGCCTGCGACCTAAGCCAGCAACCAACTCAGCAGTGAAAGCGAAGTCGGTTGAACAGCTAGGCGGTGTGACGTAACCATGGGCGTCCTTTAACAGAATTAACCGCTCTGGTAATCGACTCAAGGCAAAACAGGAGCGAATCCAATGTTAAGATTGCAGTCTGCAGCACCCGGCGAGGCTGTTAACGATCTCGACTGTCGTCAGTCTGAATGTCGTTTGTTATCGATCGGACGGCAAACCATTTCGTCTGGAATCGCCGGAAACCTAATTTTTACATCAATCCCGCGAGAATAATTGAAGTTCGGACAAGTGGCACACCTGCTGCAATGACTTACGAATGCCAACAGGATGAGTTGGCCATTCAACCTGATTCCAATGGAAAAAGGTGATGATGTTTTTTCTCCGAGACACATCCTCTCATTTCCCCGCAGCCAGCCGATGGCTCGACTGCATTCCAAACAGAAAAGGATGACTCACATGAAATTCGGACTCTTGGCGCTAACCGTTGCTGGAGCGATGGGAGTGTTTACGGCTTCTGCCCAGGCTGACCACGGCCAGGTTCCTCGCTACTCCCGCGGCCATCAGAGCTACCACGGCGAACTGGATCATCGGGACTTCCACCGTAATCTGTACCACCAGGATGCTCACCAGTATCCGATGACTCGAGGCCAGCACGGACAGCTTCACGGCGAGCTAAATCACGACGCCTATCACGACGGGTTAGAGCATCGGCAAAACCACCGGAATGCGTATTCCTCGCCGTACCGGAGCGGATACGGTCAACAGCCGCGGTTCTCGATCCGCTTCGGCTGGTAAACTGAGACGCGCTCCACAACCGCCCCAGCGGCTTTGGCTGGAAAAACGGTCTTTCGGGCAGCCAATTGATTTCGTTCGCGGACGGATACTAAGGATTCCAGCGACCGAAATGTCCACCGGAACTCGCTGTCGTATACAACGTCGCCAGCGTTCCGGAGGCTGCCGGCGTGCTCGACCCATTTTTTGGCATTCTCATTTCACCGGTCTGGGCAAGCGTTGCAACGTCACTCAGCTCTCTCACTGTCGTTGGAAAAAGTATTCGGCTTCGCAGCGTCAGGCTTTAGGGGACTCGAACAAGTCGGTCATTTGTTCAAAATCAACTTTCCATTCTTCGTGACCCGCAACCGATAAATCTGCGATTTGTGGTCAATGAGGATCTCTCTTGCCCCTCGGGCGAGCACTTCAAAAAAGAACAGCGGTGGCTCCGCCGGGACGCATTTCTTCATCTCATGCATGGGTTCCCCATGGTCATCGCCGCTCGGTGTCGTTGACATTTGCCGGAAACTCCTCCGCATCGCGCGTCAGTCTCAGTCATCTTTGGCAAAAAACTCCGTAGGGGCTTGAAGTCCCCGCAGCGGCGGCTATCTTATTGAAACTGATTCTCAATTTCAACTGCACCCAGTCGACGAAGCCAGCCACGACCTCCTCGTGTTCGCCAGCCACGCAGTAACTGGGGACTTCTCAACCCTTTAGTTCAATTTGAGGAGGTCTCAACAATGTTCCGAGTCAAGTGCATTGCTACTCAATCTCGTGGCTTCACCCTGGTCGAGTTGCTGGTAGTGATCGCCATCATCGGCATTTTGGTTTCGCTGCTGCTGCCAGCTGTCCAAGCCGCCCGCGAGGCCGCTCGCCGATCCCAATGCCTCAACAACCTCAAGCAAATTGGCCTGGCTGCGCATAGTTTTCACGACTTGCGTGAGCAACTACCGCCGAGCTTCGCGACGCAACCTGTCACTCCCTTTGATTATTGGAGTGTGCAATCGCGTCTTCTCCCATACTTGGAACAGGGGAACATCTATCAGGGAATCAATTTCAACGTCACGTATAAGGACTCGAGCCAGGTAATTAACGGTGTGCAGATCACTTCCCTTCGCATCCCACTGTACCGCTGCCCGTCAGAAATTAATGATCGGGAACGAACTGACGGGAGCACCATTTGGTGTCCCATCAACTACGCAGTGAATCTGGGCACGTGGTTCGTCTACGACCCGGTCACGTTGCTGGGGGGTGACGGGGCCTTTGCCGCCAATGGCACACATGGTTTCAACGGCTTCACCGATGGAACGAGCAATACGCTCTGTTTTGCCGAAGCAAAAACTTTT
>CAZFLF010001018.1:0-3241 GCA_964519825.1 uncultured Pirellulaceae bacterium
TCTGGACCGTCATGAAGCCCAAGGGCGGCGGCAAGCCGTCGGGCGCGGTGGCCGCGGCAATCGACGCTGATGTGGGGGGGTTCGACGCTTTCAAAGAGGCGTTTAGTAAGGCCGGAACGACACGGTTCGGGAGCGGCTGGGCGTGGTTGTATCTGAAGAAAGATGGCAAGCTGGCCGTTGGCTCGACGCCAAACCAGGATAGCCCGCTGATGGGACAAGCGATCGCCGGCCTCGAAGGGACACCGATTTTAGGCCTCGACGTTTGGGAACACGCCTACTACTTGAACTATCAGAACCGTCGTCCCGACTACATCACCGCATTCTGGAACGTCATCAATTGGGACGAAGTCTCGCGCCGCTACACAGCCGCCAAGGGTTAGTTTAAAAAATCTCGCAGCGGATTGGATGGTCGCTGGCCGCGGCACAAGTCGTGGCGAGAGGAAAGTCCGGGCTCCGCAGGACAGGGTGGTCGGTAACTCCGACCGGCCGCAAGGTCAGGGATAGGGCAACAGAAAGTAAACCGCCGGGCGGGTTAGGGCTTGCCTTAACCCGCGCGGTAAGGGTGAAACGGTGCGGTAAGAGCGCACCAGCAGCCGAGGTGACTCGGCTGGCTCGGCAACCCCCACCCGGAGCAAGGCCAAGCAGGGAGCAGACGCTTCGGCGTCACGGTCCGGTCCGGCCCGTCATGACTCCCGGGTAGGCTGCTGGAGCCGGCGAGCAATCGCCGGCCTAGATGAATGGCCGTCGCCCACTCACGTGGGCACAGAACCCGGCTTATAGATCCGCTGCGAGATTTCTTTGTCGTCCTGGCCATCGTCGCGCAGTTTGAAACCGTTGACCCGCAACGTGTGGCGAGACAGAGTAGTACGACAACTTTGGTAAAAACATCAGTGGTAAAAACATGGCAGAAGTCACCTAACCAGCACGATTTTTTTACCCATCATGTTTTTACCTTAGAAGGATTACTCATGCGCCAAGTCCTATTTGCTGCGAGAAGTAGACTCGCTTTATCGGTTCTCATTGTTGGTTTCGCGATTGGGTTGGCTGCAACGGTATCTGCCGAAAACTGGCCCCAATGGCGCGGTGCGGCTTTCGACGGAGTCAGCCACGAATCGGGTGTCCCCGTGAAATGGAGTCGAAAGGAAGGAGTGATTTGGCGGTTGGCATTGCCGGGCCCCGCCGGATCAACGCCCGTTATTTGGAACGACCGCATCTTCCTGACCAGCGTTGACGAATCCGGGCAGTTGTTGCTGATCTGTGTCGGCACCGATGGCAAGGAACAATGGCGGCACGTCGTGACGTCGGGGAATCGCGACGTGCGCGGCGATGAAGGAAACTCGGCGGCGAATTCACCATGCACGGACGGCAAGCATGTCTGGACGATGATGGCGAACGGTGTGATCGGGTGCTATTCGCTGGACGGAAAGGAAGTCTGGAAGTTCGACCTGCAAAGCCGCTATGGCCGATTCACCATCCAGTTTGGATTGACCAGTACGCCGGTGCTCGACGCGAATCGATTGTATCTGCAGCTCATTCACGGCGACGGACAGGCCAGCACCGAAGAAGCCATGCTCGTTTGTTTGGACGCTGCGACCGGCAAGGAAGTTTGGAAGCACGCGCGAATCACGGGCGCATCACGGGAAAACGAACATTCGTATTCCTCACCGACGTTGTATCGAGACGGCGAGCGGAAGTATCTCGTGACTCACGGCGGAGATTATGTGACAGCACACAGTTTGTCGGACGGGTCCGAGCTGTGGCGCTACTGCCTCAATCCACAAGGAGCGCAGTACCATCCGACGCTGCGATTCATTGCGTCTCCGCTGGCAGTCCCCGGCTTCATTATCGCGCCGTCGGCCAAGAACGGCCCGGTCGTATGCATCAAAGCGGACGCACGGGGTGACGTGACCGACAACAAGACTGCGATCTTGTGGCGACGCGATAAAGGAACGCCTGACGTTCCTTCGCCGCTCTATCACGATGGATTGGTGTATCTGTGCCGCGAGAATGGCAATCTGGTGTGCGTTGATGCCGAGAACGGCGAGACCATGTACGAGGAACGGACCACTTCGGACCGCCATCGCGCATCTCCGGTGCTGGCCGACGGCAAGATCTATCTGACAGCCCGCAACGGGATCGTCACGGTTGCCAAAGTGGGCCGGAAGTTCGAGATCCTCGCGCAGAACGACATGCAGGAATCGATGACTTCATCCCCGGTCATGTCGCAGGGTCGTATCTACTTACGGACGTTTAACGCACTCTACGCGGTCGGAAACTAGTCTTCCTCCGGTGCGGCTGACACTTCACTGCATGATCACTCAGTACTTCCAAGCTGTCTGCATTGGGTTGTGAATTCTAGGGTCTTTACGCCGAAGGCGTACGAGCGATTTGACACGCGATCAACCTCACCGGAACTTGGAATTACTGTCACTCAGCGTGCCTGGGTTGCACCGGCGCGGGCGATGGCTCGATCCAATCGATGGAGTGCCGCGGGTCGGCCCAGAATCGCCATCGCGTCAAACATGCCAAGCCCGACGGACTTGCCCGTCACGGCCACGCGTAACGCGTGAATGATGTCGCCGATCTTGATTCCCTCTTGAGCCAGAAAAGTTTGCACCGCGGCTTCCGTCGTTGGCACGTCAAACGGTTCAACGGTCGCCAGGTGGTCACGGAGTTTCTGCAGGCGTTCCGGGACTCCGGGCTGGCGAACACGCTTGCCGAATGCCGCTTCGTCGTAGGTCAATGCATCGTCTGGGATGAAGAACTCGGTGAAATCCAAGATGTCGCCGGCAGTCTTGATCCGGTCTCCGGCCGCTGCGACAACCTGGAGCAGACGGGGTCCAATGTCGCAGGGGGGAGGGGTCGTGACGAAGCCGGCTTGTTGCAGATATGGCAACACCAATGCGACCCTTTGCTTCAACGGCACCGCTTGCATGTACCGCTGCTGGAATGACAAGAGCTTTTGCGGATCGAAGCTGGCCGGCGCTTGATGCACTCGTTCGAGCGAAAAGTTGTCGATCATTTGCTGCCGAGTAAAATCCTCCGTCTTGTCGTCGAGCGACCAGCCCAGCAACAGCAGATAATTGATGATTGCGTCCGGCAGATAGCCGACATCACGATAAAAGTCCACGACCACTGGGTTGAACATTTCCGGCGTGGTGTGCAGACCGAGTTTCGCCGCGATGGCGTTGCCGTGGTCACACAGCTTTTTGAAGTCGGGGTTCTTTAGATACTGGGCCAG
>CAZFLF010001019.1:0-3238 GCA_964519825.1 uncultured Pirellulaceae bacterium
CCGCGCAGCCGCGCACCCGCGCACCCGCGCACCCGCGGACTCTTGCTCGGCGGTACGAGCGGTTGAAACGAAGGAGAAATGTCCATGCAAGTTACTGCGCTGGAACGAACAGTCGTTGACGGTCGGCGGACAGACGCTTGACTCGGCTCACTATGCACCGGTGCTGATCTATCCGAACCCGATCCATCCACAACGGTATGTCGTAGTAAACAGTGGGTTCACTTTTCGAGAATACGACTACTTGAACAATGCCCGGCAGGTACCACGACTGCCGGACTGGGCCGGCGTCGATCTCCGTTCGCCGCCAGATGCCAAGTATCCCGGCAAGATCGTCGCGGCGGGTTTCTTTGACGAGAGCTGGAAGTAATATCTGAGTTCGAATCGACGGACGGCAGCCTCAACGCGACGGCGGACCAACTAAGAAGAGTGTCCACATGTAAGAACCGGTTCCGTTGACAGACGAGATATGTCGTGATACGGTTGCCCGGCAGTCACGTGCCAGCCGGTTCGGCGCACGATGGTTGGAATGACTGGAAAGTTATGGACGAGCCATTGTCAGCTGAGGATTCTCTACCGGTACCATTGCCGGATCTTCCAGAGTCGATTCGCGCCGGCAAACTTGCCCTATGTGAGGAGCGAATCGGTTACCTCTTTCGGGACAAATCTCTGCTCAATTCGGCACTGACGCACGCGTCGATTGCCGGTCACCGGTTATCGTCGAATGAACGGCTGGAATTTCTGGGAGACGCCATACTGGGAATGGTCGTGTGTGAGATGCTGTTTCGCCAGTTCCCCGAATATTTGGAAGGGGATTTGACGCGGATCAAATCGGTGGTTGTCAGTCGACATACCTGCGCGCGGCTCGGTGAGGCATTAGGCTTGCAGGACTGCATGTTCGTCGGGAAGGGGGTGATGAGCAGTCCTGCCGCGCCGCCGTCCCTGCTGGCGGACGCGGTTGAATCGTTGATTGCCGCCATGTATCTAGACGGCGGGATGGAAGTAGTTTGCCAATTCCTGGGTGAGCGACTGGTCGCGGAAATCGCGATGGCCGCGGAAGGCGAATTCAGCGGCAATTTCAAGTCGCATTTGCAACAACTGTCCCAGCGGGAATTCGGCGTCACGCCGACCTATTACTTGACCGACGAGCAGGGTCCCGATCACGCCAAATGCTTTCAGGTCGCCGCGCAAATCGGTCCGAAAAAGTTCGAGCCCGCGTGGGGGCGTAATAAGAAGGAAGCGGAACAACGCGCGGCCTGCAATGCGTTGGCGGAACTACAAGTTCTCCCGCCAGAGACACCTCCCAGTGACCTTGTGACTGTCGAAGAAGATTCACGCCAAGACGCGAAGACGCAAAGAAAACCGTAAGCAACTTTTTCTTTTTTCCTTTGCGTCTTTGCGTCTTGGCGTGAGCCATTCTTCCAATTACCGCAAGCGCGACATCGCGACTTTCCCTGAGCAGCGCCCATGACTATTCGATGTATTGCCCTGTTCTCCGGCGGATTGGACAGCATGCTGGCCGTGCGGATCATGCAGGAGCAGGGGATCGAAGTCGAAGTCCTGAACTTCAAGACGATCTTCACCTGTTGTCAGGATCAGGCGGGGCAGGCCGCGCGCGATCTGGGAGTCCAGTTGACCGTCCTCGCGACGGAGGACGATTATCTCGATCTCGTGAAGTATCCAGTTTTTGGCTACGGCAAAGGGGCCAATCCATGTGTGGACTGCCGGATCTACATGTTCCAACGTGCGAAGCGGTACATGGAGCAGAGTGGCGCGCAGTTCATCATCAGCGGCGAAGTGGTAGGGCAGCGGCCGATGAGTCAAAAGAAACGAGACTTGGAGGTGATTTCATTCCATTCGCATCTGGAAGACCTGCTGCTCCGGCCCCTGTCGGCGAAGTTATTGCCTCCGACGTTGCCCGAACGGAAAGGCTGGGTCGATCGAACGCGGCTGTACGGAATCAAGGGCCGGGGGCGGCGCGAATTGATCGCGCTCGGCAAGCAGTATGGCTTGAAGGACATCCCCACACCGTCCACCGGCTGCGCGCTGACGGAAACCTTGTTCGCAAAGAAGGTACACGACCTGATCAACTTCGAGCCGGATGCGCGGCGCTGGGACTTTGAACTGCTCAAACTCGGCCGCCACTTTCGCTGTGATGAGCACACCAAAGTCATCGTCGGCCGGAACGACGCGGAAAACATGCAACTGGACTACATGTACCGTCTGCCGGAGTCGAGTGCATCAGCCATGCTCAATCCGGAGAATTTCATGGGACCCCGCGTGCTCGTGATCGGTTTGCCCACTTCCGCGACGCTGGCCTTCGCCACCGGAATGCTGCTGCGTTATTCGAAGCATTACGACCCCGACAATGCACTCATTCGCCGCGAGACCGCCGAGGAGTCTGTCGTCGTGCGAGGCGTGGCCGACGAGTTCGCTGCGAGTGCGAAGAATGTGGTGATGTGAAGAGACTTCTGCTGCTCGACTCTTCAGTTCCCGCTATTTCCGCTCCCGAGATTTCCGCTTGGCGAACGATTGTCATTGGGCATTTCGTGCTATTTCTGCTTGGAAGGTCTCCATCGGTTCCCACACTTCGTCGACGCTATCTTTGAACAGATCGCCGATCAGCAAGTCGGTGAGATGCCCCTTGAGATGCGGATACCGTTGGACGAAACGGCCGAAGCTGAAGCCGTCGTAGAAGGCGCATACCAACCGGCGCATGCGATCCATGCCGCGCACGAATTCGGGTTCCCAGCTGCCGAGTTGAGCAGCGGAAGTATCTCCCTTGGTGAGTCCCGCGACGACGGCGTCCGCTGCCAATTGCCCTGACGTGAGTGCCAGCAGCACGCCCGACGAATACAACGGATCCAGAAATCCAAAGGCATCGCCTACCAAGACCCAGCCGTCGCCAGCCGCGCGGCGCGAGCGGTAGGAGTATTCCTTGGCGGCGCGGAATGAATCGCAGCGCTCTGCGTGAGCAAGTCGCGGTTGTAGCCCGGGGCAGCGACTGACCTCTTCAAAGTAGATCTTCTCGTGGTCCTTGCCGGCTCGATCGGTGAACAGGTAGTCGAAGGCAGCGACCACTCCGACGCTCACCACATCGTTATGCAGCGGGATGTACCAGAACCAGCCGCGCTTGCCTTGTGTTTGCAGGACCAGCGTTGCCCCTTCGTCGCGGCCGGTGTCGCGATGCGCGCCCTTCCAGTAGGTCCACAGTGCCGCCTTCTTGAGAACTGGATCCCAT
>CAZFLF010001020.1:0-3229 GCA_964519825.1 uncultured Pirellulaceae bacterium
GTTCGATGTGGTTTGTTCGTTCTACGTTTTAGAGCATGTCGCCGATCCGGTGGCGATCGTGTCTCATCTGGCGTCGCTTCTCAAGCCGGGTGGCACGCTGTACTTCCTGGTTCCCAATGTTCTCGCCAATACCGCGGACATGATCGTGGCGGACCACCTGCAACACTACAGCGAAAGTTCTTTGCTGCGGCTGCTCGCTCGCGCGGGCCTCGAAACGTTGACCATCGACGATCAATCGCACGAAGCCGCGTACATCGCGGTCGCCCGCAGACCGCTGGCATCGTCAGCGGGTTCTTCGAAACAATCGCCCACAACAGTGCGTCTCGGACCCGAGGAGTTGCGCAAGAAGTATCAAGCCATGTCGCGCTTCTGGTCGGGTTTGGCGGGTCGCATCAGCCACTTTGAAGAACAACATGGATCACGTAACGCGGCTTGTATCTATGGCGCCGGCTTCTACGGCAACTTCATTGCTTCGTGCCTGAAGAACCCGGCGACGGTATCCTGCTTCGTCGATCAGAATCCGTTCATGCAGGGACGCTCCGTGCAAGGCAAGCCGATCGTGACCCCCGCCCAGCTTGCGCAAGACGTCTCGCTCATGTATGTCGGACTGAATCCGGCCAATGCCCGGTCTGTCATCGGCGACATCGGTTGTTGGTCGGGCCGGCACTTTGACGCGTTTTATCTCTGACCGCCGTGCGACTAGCTCCGCCCATGACCACCGTCGTCATTTCACAACCGTTGTTCTTCCCGTGGGTCGGGCTTTTCGAACAAATTCGCCTAGCCGACGTGTATGTGCATTATGACGACGTGGCATTTTCAAAAGGAAGTTTCGTCAATCGCGTGCAGTTGAAAACGCCATACGGACCGGAATGGATGACCATACCACTTCGATCACGGCGGCTTGGTCAGCCCATCAACGAACTCATCGCGGATGACCAGCAAGACTGGCGCGCCCGGCATCTCACTCGCCTGGAACAGCTCTATCGGGCTGCACCCTATCGTGACGAGATGCTGGAGTTAGTGGCATCGCTGTACGAGCGACCGTTCCCGCGACTGTCCAACCTGCTCAGGGAAGTCATCGAGGCGGTCTGTCGTTATTTTTGCCTAGCTCAACAAACTCAGTTCCTCCTATCTTCGGAACTCGGCATTGGCAACAGTTCGAGCCAGCGGGTATTAGCCGTCGTGCGGCAACTCGGCGGCGATCGCTATGTGACGGGCCATGGAGCCAGGAACTATCTGGATCACGAAGCTTTTGCAGCAGCCGGCATCTGCGTCGAGTACCTCGACTACCAACGGCGACCCTATCCGCAGCAATTCGGTTCCTTCGATCCGCACGTTTCGATCCTCGATCTGATCGCCAACGTTGGACGGGCTGGCGGAGGATCCATCTGTTCGCCGACGGTCCCGTGGCGGGAATTCCTGGCCCGCGAAGGCCCGACTCACTCGTTCATTGGTTTGGAGCAAACCCATGTCCACCGACCCGATCGCCGAATTTCAACAGCAAGTGCAGGAGAACATTCGGAAGATGGGGGCGGACGAGAATCTGCGACAAGCCACCCTACGGTGGATTGAAGCGGTTGCGCCCTATCGTTACGCCTACAACTTCACATGGCTCGGGCGGCCGATCATTCAAACGCCGCAAGACATTGTCGCGCTGCAAGAGCTGATCTGGAAATGTCGCCCTGAGCTGATCGTGGAAACGGGCATCGCCCATGGCGGTTCACTCATCTTCCATGCTTCGATTTTGGAGCTAATCGGCGGCGACGGTCGAGTACTGGGGATTGATGTCGACATTCGCGCCCACAATCGCCGTGAGATCGAAGCTCACCCTCTGTGTCGCCGGATCGACATGCTGCAGGGTTCTTCCATCGCCCCGGAGATCGTGCGAGAGGTTCACGAGCGAGCCGTGGGCAAATCCCGCGTCCTAGTCGTGCTGGATTCGAACCACACGCATGAACACGTGCTGGCGGAATTGAACGCATACTCGACGCTGGTGAAAAGTGGCAGCTATTTAGTGGTCTTCGACACGGCCATTGAGATCGTTCCGGATTGGCTTTGCGGCGGCCGGCCGTGGAGCAAGGGAGACAACCCGAAAACGGCGGTGGACGAGTTTCTCAGAAGTAACGATCGCTTCGTGATCGATCGGGAGCTGTCAGACAAGCTAGCACTGACTGCTGCGCCCGACGGATATCTGCGCTGCGTCAGGTAATGTCTCAGAAAGTAGTGCCTCGTGGAAATTCCTTGCAGTCACAGCGGATTGGCAACCGAGAGCTAAGTTGCCGAGAGAGTCCTTAGTCCGAATAACGCTCGACCGGAAACTCATCCCTGGCACGATTCGCTGGCCCATTACGAGTGACGTAGCAATGTCTGGCCGGACTCCCGTTCCGTTCTCATGCCGGCTTTGTGGGGCGACCGGTCTGCGACCAGTTCTGTCATTAGGAGACACGCCCCTCGCAAATCGACTCCTCTCGGCCGAGCAGTTGGTCGATCGCGAACCGCGGTATGCGCTGGACGTGGACTATTGTGTTGAATGTTCGCTCGTGCAAATCACGACGGCGCCGCCGCCACCGGATTTGTTTGACAACTACGTCTACTTTTCGTCTTTTTCGGACGAGATGCTCAAACATGCTCGTAATCTCACGGAGCACGTGATCCGCGGTCGGCATTTGACTCACAACAGCCTGGTTATTGAGATCGGCAGCAATGATGGCTATTTGTTGAAGAACTATGTGCAAGCGGGAATTCCGGTGTTGGGTGTCGATCCCGCGCGGAATATTGCCGATGTGGCGTGGGAGCGGCATCGTGTCCCAACGCAGTGCGAATTCTTTGGACTCAAAGTCGCGGATCGACTCATCAGACAAGGTTATCTCGCCGACGTTGTCCACGCGCACAATGTGGTCGCCCATGTGGAAGATCTGAACGGTGTTGTGAGGGGCATGCGGAAGCTCCTCAAGCCCAACGGGATCATCATCATTGAGGTGCCCTACGTGAAGGATCTGCTGGACCAGGTCGAGTTCGACACGATCTATCATGAGCACCGGTGTTATTTTTCGGCTACGGCGATGCGACGCCTGTTCGCGCGGAATGGATTAGGCATTGTGCATGTAGAGCAGTTGCCGATTCACGGCGGTTCATTACGGATCATTGCGGCGCCTGGTGTTCGGAGCATGTCCAAGCCGGCAGCTGATCTGCTGCGGAACGAACGCGAATGGGGTGTGCAACAATTTGA
>CAZFLF010001021.1:0-3221 GCA_964519825.1 uncultured Pirellulaceae bacterium
AACGGCCGCCCGCCGACGTTCCGCAAATCATCCCGGCGGAAACCGGTCTGCGTGTGAAAATCGCTATGATCGTCGAGCATGCCGATGACGGAACGAATCACGGCGAACTTGTCAGCCATGGTTGCCAGCTGGGGAAAGTGCTCGCAAATGTCCATCCCGGCGATGTTCGTATTGATCGGATTGAATTCGCCGCGGAATTCTCGCGCAGCGTCTGGTTTCAAATCGAACATGTCCTGGTGTGACGGCCCGCCACTCAGATGAATATTGATGATCGCTTTGTGGGACGAACTTCGCCCTGCGAGGGCTTCGGCCCGAAACAAGTTCGCCAAAGTCAAACCACCAAAACCAGCCGCACCGACCTGCAGGAAACTGCGCCGTGAAACTCCGTCGCAGTACCGATTCGATCGTCCGCCCAGAATCGACCACATATCCCACCTCTCCATCATGGTTTGGGTTGGAGCGAAGCTCTGCGACTTTCGTTGTTGGACTGCGGGGCGCGCTAGCCGCACGTCGCCTCGTCAGGACTGGTCCCATTTATAACAATTCGACACAACGAATCAACGTTATTTGATCTTTCTTAGGACTGTTTCAACGCCCGTTCGCCGGCCGCGAGGACCTGCACGATGCGTTCGACGTCGTACACGCAACCGCTCCAAGCACCGCCGCCAACGCGTTGCAGCGCCGCCCATAAGCGCGTGTCAGCAGGCAGATCGGGGTCGGGTTTCAAGTCGGATGGGGTGGACCGTTGGGCCAGGATGGCCGCACCTTCCTCAGGTGAGAATTGCCTCGAGCCGTCTCCGATCAAGTCGACCGAACCGACTAGTTGATTCCGATCGACCACGATTCGAACCAGGTCGCCATCGCGGAGCTTACCGATCGGTCCACCAGCCAGAGCCTCGGGACCGACGTGGCCGATACAAGCACCCGTACTGACTCCTGAGAAGCGGGCGTCAGTGACAACCGCTACTTCGCGTCCCCATTTCAGGAATTTCAACGCCGAGGTGATTTGATACGTTTCTTCCATACCGGAGCCGAGTGGTCCGCGTCCGACCAGTGCGAGGATATCGCCGGGCTTAATGGGTCGATCCGATTGTCCTTTGATTGCCGCGATCGCGGCTCGTTCAGAATGGAAGACACGGGCTGATCCGATCTTTCGATAGACCCCATCGGCATCGACCACGGCCGGATCGATCGATGTCGCCTTGATCACGGAGCCTTCGGGGCACAGGTTGCCGGTTGGGAAGCAAACGGTGCTAGTCATTCCGCGCCGGCGGGCTTCGGCGGGCGGGATGATCACGTCATCCGGATCGATCTCATCACGATCGCGCAACAACTGCCGCACAAGGCGTCGGCGATCGGATTGCTGCCACCAATCGAGGATCTCCCCCAGCGAATGGCCGCTCACGGTCATGGCGTCAAGCCGCAGCAAGCCCAACTCGCGCAAATGCAACATCACTTCCGGAACTCCTCCTGCGAGGAAGAATTGCACGGTGGGGTGATTCGCGGGACCGTTCGGTAAGACATCGACGAATCGCGGCACCTGGCGATTGACGTGATTCCAATCATCGACGGTCGGTCGACGGATATCCGCCGCGAAGGCGATCGCCGGAACATGCAGCAGCAAGTTCGTGGAACCTCCGCAGGCCGCATGCACCATCATCGCGTTATGGATTGCGGCGTCGGTGAGCACATTGCGCATGTGGATGCCTCGGTCGACGAGAACCTGCAACATTCGCGCGCTGCGAGTGGCGATGTCTAACCAGATCGGTTGGCCGCTCGGAGCGAGAGCGGAGTGCGGCAGGGTCATACCCAACGCTTCCGCCACGACTTGTGATGTCGCGGCGGTGCCGAGAAACTGGCAACCGCCACCTGGCGATGCGCACGCGGCGCAACCGGCCGCCGAGGCTTCGTCGAGTGTGATTTCGCCATGAACGTATCGCGCGCCGATCGACTGCACCTTTCCGGCGTCCTCACCCTTGGTTGGCGGCAATGTGACTCCGCCCGGCACCAACACGCAGGGTAAATCGTGCATCGACCCTAGCGCCATCATCATCGCCGGCAATCCCTTGTCGCACGTCGCGACCCCGAGGACTCCGGCCCGGGTCGGCAACGACCGAATCAACCGCCGCAACACCACTGCCGCATCGTTGCGATAGCGAAGGCTGTCGAACATACCGGTCGTCCCCTGCGTGCGGCCGTCGCAAGGGTCACTGACAAAGGCGGCGAACGGTACGCCGCCAGAAGCTTTGATTTCCCGGGCTGCGGCTTGCACTAGCAGGCCAACTTCCCAATGTCCGCTGTGATAGCCCAGCGCGATCGGCACGCCGTCCGCCGCACGAACTCCTCCCTGAGTACTGAGTAGCAGATACTGCGGACCCAGCATGTCCTCGGGCTTCCATCCCATTCCAGCGTTCTGCGTCAAGCCAAACAGGTCTCCGCTGGGGCGCGTGCGCAGCATTTCATCCGTCAGCGGTAGCTTTCCCGCCGGGCCAGGCGCATGCGTCCGCACGTCATAGACGGACGAATCAGCGGGCTCTAGAAGTTGCGCTGCGGTATTGCGATGGATTGGTGACATAGTTGGCGGCCGAAGGAGTTGTGGATCCGGGAGCGCGATTGATCCTAGCGTTGGCTGCCACAAACCGGCAAGCGTGGCTAGAATCTTCCTAAAGGAACCCATCATGCCTGACCAGCCAATCCTGAAGATTACCGGTGAACTTGCCGCGCCGCGCGAGTTAGGATTTGCCGACCTGGCGGCACTGCCACCCGAACAGCAGATTCTCGACGTCAGCCGCATCGATCCAAAACGTCAGGGAGACGCAGTCACGCTCGATGGCTTGTTGCAACTGGTTGGCGTCAAGCCTACCGCGAAGTACCTGGGACTCCATTCGGCGACGGATAACTTCCACGCGAGCATTCCCTTGGAGCCGCTGCGCGGGCGGGCGTTTCTGATCTACCGACTGCACGGACAACCGCTCACGGTCAAAAGTGGTGGGCCGTTTCGGTTTTATATTCCGGATTTCGCGACCTGCCACACGCACGAAATCGATGAGTGCGCGAACGTCAAATTCGTCGACCACATCGAGCTGACCGCCGCGGCGGGATTCGATAACCGGCCGCACGATGGACAAGAGCACGCCGACTTGCACCAGCGACAATCAGGAGCCACCTGAGCGAACGGGCGCTAGCCCTCGGTTCCTAAGAAGAACCGGCGGCTAGCGCCG
>CAZFLF010001022.1:0-3213 GCA_964519825.1 uncultured Pirellulaceae bacterium
ACGGGCGTGATGGTGTTGATCTCGAGCGCCTGCGTTGCGGTGGTGATCGACAAGTGGAACAAACGTGTCGGGTATTGGCTGGTGCGCATGCCGTGGGGATCGGTCGTCATTACCGCGGTCTTTTTCTATACGACCGTCGCGATTGTCATTGAGAAACCCGAAGGGATGGCGATCGCGAGCATTTTCGTTGTGACTGTCGTGGGCTTGTCGCTACTGTCGCGCACCATGCGCAGCACCGAGCTGCGATTCGTGAAGTTTAATTACGCCGACGACCATACAAAGTTCCTCTGGGACACGCTCAAACACCTGGAGTTTCCCGTACTCGTTCCCCATCGCGCCGGTCGGCGGTCTATCCTGGAAAAGGAAGAAGAGATTCGCGCGATTCACCGCCTTACGCCCGATATTCCGATTGTCTATGTGGAAGCCACACTGGGAGACACCAGCGAGTTCTATCACAGCCCGCTCTTGGAAATCGTGGAACAAGAAGGGCGGTTCATCATTCGCGTGTCGAAATGCGCGTCGATCGCACACGTCGTCGCGACTCTCGCGCTGGAGTTATCGAAATCGGGCCGGCCGCCGGAATTGCACTTTGGCTGGTCGGAGGATAGCCCGCTCTCCGCCAATTTGCGCTTCGTCTTATTTGGCGAAGGAAATATCCCGTGGCTGGTGCGGGAGTTAATCCGTCTGGCGGAACCCGATCCAGCCAGACGCCCGCGCGTGGTCATTGGTTAAGGAGCGACGACAGGAAGAAGAAGGACAGGAAGATCAATCGTCGGATGTGGTCCGCCAACCCCAATATTGGAGAATAAAGCATGAACCGATCGACACATCTTGCCCGGACAGCTGGTTGGCAACTGGCGATTTGCTTCCTGTCAGCAGTTTTTGCCTGGGGGGCCGACCCGGCTTTGCGCCTCCCACTTCGCATCCGCGCGGAAACTTCTCCAGGCAGTGGACGCTGGCACGCATTGACGCAACCTGTCGCCTGGAATCCACACGAAACGGCGATCGTCATCTGCGACATGTGGAATGATCACTACTGCATCGCCGCCGCACGTCGCGTCGCGGAAATGGCGCCGCATATGAACCGAGTGATCACCGCGGCTAGGCAGCAAGGAGTGCTGATTATTCACTGCCCCAGCGGCGTGCTCGACAAATATGAAGGTTCGCCGCAACGGCAACTGGCCAAGCAGGCTCCTCCGGTCCCCACGGCATTGGCGATCGACAAGTGGTGCTACATCAATCCGCTGCACGAGCCGCCGCTGCCGGTCAGCGATCAAGATCCCTGCGACGAGCCGACCCCGCGAGCAGCCATCAAGTTCTTCGATCACCAGATCGACGCACTGGAGATCAAAGACGGTGATGCGATGACGGATAGCGCCGAAGCATTCTATTTGATGCAGCAACGGGGAATTAGCAACGTGATCATCATGGGAGTGCATACCAACATGTGTGTGCTGGGTCGGCCATTCGGCATCCGACAGCTCGTCTATCACGGCATGAATGTGGCGTTAATGCGTGATCTGACCGATACGATGTACAACCCGAAACAACCGCCGTTCGTCAGCCATTTCACCGGCAACGACCTCGTCTTCGAGCATATCGAACGATATTGGTGTCCGACCGTGACCAGCGCCGACATCCTCGGCGGGCAGCCGTTCCGTTTCGCGGCCGACAAACGGAAACACCTGGTGATCGTGATGGCGGAGGACGAATACTTCACGGAGGAATCGCTCCCCAAGTTTGCGTTGGAACAACTCGGCCACGATTTTCGTGTGAGTTATGTTTACGACAACTGGATGGACAAGAATGACTTGCCGGGACTGGAGATGCTCGACACGGCCGACGTGGCGCTGTGGTCAGTCCGCCGGCGAACGTTTCCCAAGCAGCAGCTGGACGTGTTCCGGCGATATATCACGTCGGGCAAACCGCTGGTGGCAATTCGCACCGCGAGTCACGCGTTCTGCCTGCGTAATGCACCGGCACCCGCCGGTTTGGACGACTGGCCCACTTTTGATGCGGACGTACTGGGTGGCAATTACACCAACCACCACGGCAACGAATTGCAAACCCGCGTAAAGGTCGCGGAGAAAGCGGGACAGCATCCGATTTTGGCTGGAGTTCGTACCGACGAGTTTCGAGTGTTTGGTTCCCTTTACAAGACTCGACCGCTCGCCGCGTCTGCCAAGCCAATCCTGTTCGGCCGTGTCGAAGGGGCTGAACCAGAACCGGTGGCGTGGACGAACACAACCAAACACGGCGGGCGAGTATTTTATACGTCGCTCGGGCATCGGGATGATTTCGGTTTACCAGATTTCCAGCGATTGCTGAAGAACGGCATCATGTGGGCCGCAAGTTCTGGTGCCGACACCGTGCGACCAGAAACCGGAGATTGCTGCGACGCCGTTGGAGCGCGCGACTAAACGCGCTTCACTTCCCGTCTTTATTTTTTACCCTCAATTGATAACCCGCGATCTGGAAAGAGCGGGTTATCAATTGGGGGTAAAAGATGAAGAGGCGAGACACACTTCATTCCTTTAGAGTTTGCCAGCGGGACGAATGCCGACTCCTTTGTGACCCGTAAGAGTGTCTCCGAGATCCTCGCGCATTACGTCGGCGAGTTTCTGCAGGCGAGCCACGACATCCGGATGTTCTTGTTCGACGTTTTTGGCTTCACCGACGTCGGACGACAAGTCATACAATTCCAGCCCGCAACTCCGATCCTGATAGGGTCCCGGATTGCCATCGCGACCGGGTTCCTTCAACGACCGATACGTGTGCGGAAAATGGAGCTTCCAGGAGCCGCTGCGCACGGCGTGGAGCTCTTGTCCCCAATAGCAAAAGTAACTCTCGTGCGGTGTCTTGGCCGTGCCGTCACCCGTGATGAGGGACCCGATGTCCAAGCCATCGATCTTGTTCTTCGGCAGCGAGGCTCCCGACAATTTGGCGAATGTCGGCAGGAAGTCGATCGTGGCGGCGAGCTCATGGCATTCGGTGCCGGCTCGAATCTTGCCCGGCCAACGCATCACGCACGGAACGCGGACGCCCCCTTCCCAAGCCGTTCCTTTACCTTCACGTAGCGGTCCCGCGGATCCGGCATGATTGCCGTACGACAACCACGGCCCGTTGTCGGAAGTGAAAATGACGAGTGTGTCCTGCTCCAGCTGGCAGCGTTGCAGCGCATCAAGGATTTGGCCAGCACTCCAATCAATCTCG
>CAZFLF010001023.1:0-3213 GCA_964519825.1 uncultured Pirellulaceae bacterium
GGAAGATATGCGGGAGGCCTTCGACGACAAATCGGTCGATATCGTCACCTGCGCCACGCCGAACCATTGGCACTCGCTGTGCAGCATCTGGGCAATTCAGGCCGGCAAAGATGTGTATGTCGAAAAGCCGGATGGGCACAACATCCTGGAAGGCCGCACCATGGTTGCGGCCGGAAAAAAGCACGGCCGCGTGATCCAACTCGGCACCCAGTCGCGTAGCGGCCCGCACCTCTTGTCGGCCATGGAGTACATCCGGGCCGGCAATCTCGGCAAAGTTCGTTTTGCCAAAGGTTGGGAGAGCGCCCAGCAGGGAGGGATCGGTTACCCAGCCGACAGCAATCCGCCGGCCGGAGTCGATTACGACACTTGGCTCGGCCCGGCTCCAAAGCGTCCGTTCAACGCGCGGCGATTCCACGGTTCGTGGCGATGGTTCTTCGACTACGGGACCGGCGATCTCGGCAACGATGGCGTGCACCGGCTCGACATGGCACGCTGGGCACTCGAAACGGCACTGGCGGCCGAAGGAAAGTCACTTCCCCGATTCCCGCAAGCGGTTTCGGCACTTGGCGGAAAATACTACTTCGACGACGCGCAAGAATGGCCCGATACGTTGATGGTTACCTACGACTATCCAGGCAGTCTGCTGACGTACGAGATGCGCGTGTGGAACGCCTACCCGCTGCACGAAGAATCCGAGGGGGCCGCGTTGCACGGAGATGGCGGTTACATCGTAATCGGCAACGGCCGCTGGCGGGCCTTCGATGCGAAAGGCAAACTCGCAAAGGAACAGTCGGCTAGCTACAACGACGTCGGTCACGCACAGAACTTCATCGATTGCATGCGGACGCGGAAGAAGCCCAACGCCGATCTGGAAACCGTCGGCCACCCTTCCAGCATGCTCTGCCATCTCGGCAACGCCGCCTGGCGTTCCGGTCGAATTTTGCGCTTCGATCCTGAAACATACACTTTTCCAGGCGAACCGGACGCCAACCGTTTCTTAACTCGGGCCGAGTATCGCAAGCCGTGGGTGCTGCCGTCACTGAATGAGCTGTGATAGTCAATCCTATTCGGTGGTATCGGTTGGTTGACTCACGAACTGACCAAACCACTGGTCGAAATAAGCAAAGTCGTGACGATGGAGTACACGATCACGGAATGTGGCCACGAAGTCCGGATCACTCGCACCCAATGTCTTCATTTTTGCGCTAACAGCAGTAGTGTATCGGTCAGTGATGTTCACAAGACGAATGGTCCCCTGCCAACACGGGCACCGACAATAGACGAGTCCCCACCATCGCTCTTTTTGCCAGAAACTTAGATTGGGATGGGAGCACGGTATCCCCAGATCTCGGGCGGTCAGTGCGATCAAACTAAAGTCGTCATCAATCGTTGTCTTTATCGGTAAACCAAACACGCGATATTGGTCGACAAATCGCCCAACTTTGCAATCAGGACAATCTCCTCCTCCTACAAACCACGACCAGTCGACTGCCAGAAACCAAATTGCGACTAACGCGGCAATCGCCGTCGTCCAGCGGATGTAGAGCATGGCACCACGTCGTTGGCATCGGATCGCCCACGCGATTGCGATTAGAGATACGAGAATCCCACCAGCCACGGCAAAACCGGCAGTCCGGCTGATGCTAAAGAAGATCGCTGAGATGAGTACGGTGGCAAACAGCGATCTCAACCTGAATTGCATAGCAACCTGACCAGTGATAGTTTTCCACTATGATCCGGCCGGCGCTTTGGGATCTAGCGTCAGGATAATCCGTTGATAGCGTGTAAGTGGCGGTGTTCCTTCATCAGTGACCATCAGGATGATATGCATGGTCTGCGCGGAATCGACCTGCGGAGCAATCAATACGGCTTGTGGCGACGTCGGGCTCTCGATCGCTGGCGCAGGGCCGCGAAAGCTGCCAGGTTCCGGGTAATACACCCATTCAAATTGAAGTCCCTGTTTGTCGGGATCAGTTGACCCGCGCGCGTCGAGTGTGACCTTAGAGCCGGGCCGGACAGTGCGTTGCAGTTCTCCTTCAATCCGTGACACGGGTGGATGATTCGCTCCGCCGAAATCGTTCACGCACCAATCCATGCGGCACTTGAAATCGTTTTGCAAGTGCGCCGCCCAGCGCAAAAGCGTGTTGTCGCGATGCGTGCTGCCGCGCCAAGTATCTTGCTGGTTTGCCCAATGGTAATGGCGTTCCTGATATTCTTCATTACGTCCATAACGGCCAGCCCAGCTGCCCCACGTTGGCTGCTCTGGGTCGTTCATGCCGGTAGGGACGAGGTAGAGGAAGGTCGTCGAGTCCCCTTCTTTTTGCACGTGCGTCGTATTGGTCGGGTACAGCGCGCCGAGCGGTCCGTGACCGGTCAAGACATCGCGTTCCAGGTTGAATCCACCCGCGGTAGCGGTCAGACCTGAAAAGCGATGGTACCAACGCTTCCCGTCCACCGGCGGCTGGAACGTGTTTACCCACAGCTTGAATGGCGGTGCGAGCTTGGTGGTGTGATCGCCGAATTGATCGTAAGACGTGAGCCGCAACCGATTCTTGAACTTTGTATAACCCTCCTCGCCGCGATCTTGAAGCACCTTGTCCAGCGCCCGTTTCATGTTGACGAGTCCGGAACCGCGGTCGCTCCCCCAATCGGAATACCACAGCGGCCGCGGATCATCTCGATCCATTGCCGCTAAAATCAAGTTCACTCCGTCGTTAGTATTCTCGTAGCCTGCTACCGTGCGGCGCAGTAACTCGTCCGGCTGCGGGTACCGCGGATCGTGCTGGACGAGCTTCGGGTAACACTCGCCGTACGCTTTCACTAGCCGTTGTCCAATCCCCAACCCTGTACGTTCGGCGTTGAGATTCTCTCCGTCACGAGCCTGGGCCCGGTTGCAGATGATTCCTTCGACGTCCCATTCGTTGCAGTACAACAGGAATCGGACCAGCGATTGTTCGTCGTCCGGATCGCCGCCGACGTCGGTCTCGATGAGCAGACGCAGCCGCTCGGTCGCAAACGATAACGACGAATTGCCGGCGGTCAGTAGGCACAGCGAGAAAAGGAGGATGCGTACGTTCATTGTCGTCGGTCTCATTTCGATGCGAAATCGACTCGTTTATTGAGTCTTGTATTGCTAGTGTCGATTTGTGACCCGTAACCCGAAGCGTTAGCGAGGCAGAACCCTCGCGTACTTCTGCCTCGCTAACGCTTCGA
>CAZFLF010001024.1:0-3211 GCA_964519825.1 uncultured Pirellulaceae bacterium
TAGTTCCATCTAACCGGATCTGATAGCTCCTCGTTGGTAATCGAGTCCTTCCAGTCGTTCAGCAAGTTCGCCAGTATCAACGGCATGACTTTGTAAACAGGTGGTATAGTCCTACTCTACAAACCAAAGGCGTCCATTTTTGTGTGTCGGCGTCGATCGGACAAAAGTCACGGCGAGGTTGGATGTCGCTCGGTATATCGCGATTCTGCTGGGTGCGGATTATCGCTCCCACCGCAACTGTTCGTGAAGAAAGTCCGCTAACTGACAAAGCGTTGCAGAGCTACCATCGGCGGACGGGTCACGATCCCTTCATGGAGCGCGGCCGAGCAAGGACCACCGAGGATTACTTCCGGTAACTCTTGGCTTGTCCGGCCTGGCCGAAAGCTACCATTCGGTCGACACAGACCTGCTTCATCGCCGCGCGGGCCGGTTTGAGGTAGTCGCGGGGATCGAATTTCTCTGGGTGTTCCATCAGCACTTTGCGGATCGCACCGGTGATCGCCATGCGATTATCGGTGTCGACGTTGATCTTCCGCACTCCGTGCTTGATGCCCCGCTGAATTTCCTCGATCGGTACGCCCCAGGTCGGCTTCATTTTGCCGCCGTACTTGTTGATCATGTCCTGCAACTCTTGCGGGACCGACGAACTGCCATGCATAACCAAGTGGCAGTTGGGTAATCGGCGGTGGATCTCTTCGATCCGCGACATGGCCAGCGTTTCGCCGGTAGGTTTGCGTGTGAACTTGTACGCACCGTGGCTGGTGCCGATCGCAACGGCGAGGGCGTCCACCCCTGTGTCGGCGACAAATCGCTCCGCTTCGTCAGGATCGGTCAAGAGTTGACTGTGATCGAGCACACCTTCGGCGCCGTGCCCGTCTTCCTTTTCACCCATTCCCGATTCCAGCGAACCAAGACATCCTAGTTCTCCCTCGACCGAAACGTCTTGGGGATGAGCCAGGCTCACTACCTCGCGTGTCACTCGCACGTTGTAGTCGTAATCAGCCGGTGATTTCCCATCTTCCTTCAGTGAACCGTCCATCATCACGGAGGTAAATCCGTTCTCAATGGCGCTCAAGCAAGTCTTCACGCTGTTCCCATGATCCTGATGCATGACGATGGGAATGTGCGGATACAGTTCCACGGCGGCCAGCATCAAGTGCCGAAGGTAAGCGTCCTGGCTGTATTCCCGCGCGCCGCGCGAGGCCTGAACAATCACCGGTGAGTCCGTTTGATGAGCGGCCTCCATAATCGACTGGATCTGCTCCATGTTGTTGACGTTGAAAGCCGCGACGCCATAACCATTGGCGGCCGCATGATCAAGCACGACGCGAAGTGGAACCAATCCCATCGCAGAATCTCCCCTCATCGCAAAACATCGTATCCCAGCACAACTTCGCGAGCGATTATCTGCCCAGTCCTCCAAACCCGCAATCCCGGTGCACACTGCCCGTAGCCGTCACGCTCCGACGTGACGTAACTTTGTACGAAAGTAGACGCTGCTTCGAGAGTGACACCGCACCGGCAGTGGGTAATTCCTCAGCAGTTCAAGCTACGTCACGTCGGAGCGTGACGGCTACGGCCAGCGCCTAGGCTGGTTCCTAAGACGAATCGTCGTTCTGCGTCTTACTCCAGCGGCGTGACCAGGGATTCGTGCTGCTGACTTGGAGAGAACAATTCGTCGCGCCGCGATTCGGCAATGCGGAGTAGCAAGAGCAGGCGATCCTGACCGGCCTCGAATCGGTCCGCGAAGAATACCGCTCCCAGCCCCTTCTTCTCGGGCGCGACGGTCATTACGAGCGTCTGCCCCGGCGCGAGGGTCGCGGAGATTGCCAGACTCTCGAAGACCTGCTGATCGCGCCGAACATCGAAGCGGTAGGCATTTTGTCCGCCAATGATTCGCTGCCGCGGCTCGCCATAATCGATAACGGGCTGAAGTTCGACTTGCACTCGCCCGTCACTCAAGGATTGGACGGTAAACCGGAGGAAACCGCGCGGCTGATCAAACTTTTCGGCGCGAATGTGCCCGGAATCGTTGAACAAGACCACTCGCCGCGCCTCGCTCAGCGGCAGCACCTCAATTTCTTCACGCGACCCGGACGGACAGTTTCGCCGTTCGCGTCGCGTCAGCACTTCGGCGCCGGGACTGGCACTTTGATCGGTGATTACCGCCAGCGTGTCGCGCGTCGCATCCAACGACTTGCGAATCGATTCCGGCAGCGGATCGCTGATGATTCCGACTCGTAGTCCATTCGCAGCGAGTTGTTGCCGCAGATTTGGTGGCAAGAACTGTTCATCGAGCGACTGCCACAGACTATTCGCTTCCTCGGCAGGCTCCCCGGGCCAGCGAACAAATGCCGTTTCAAATACCACGGAATTCGCACCAGCATTCGGAATGGGAAGTTTCCAGTCCGGATGACTTGTTGGCAAATCCCAGGTCGCGCATCCCAGCGCAGAATTCAAAATGAGAATTACGGCGGCATGCCAGGAGAATCGCATCCGAAACCGTCCATGCTTGGAACCGTCGCTGAGGGACGTGCCACGATGATCAATGCAGGAAAACTGCGAAACGACTGCAGAAGAGGCGCGGAACAATAATGGAGGCTGCCCGATCGGTCAACGCGGTTTGCGTGGATTCGGGCAGCTGGCGCGGTGATAGGTTCCTTTGACCGCTGCTAGCCCAGCACGTGCTCGTGCACCCAATTCAGATAGGTTCGTGCGTACAGGTCGAGGTTTTCCAGCGAACCGCCGCCACGAATCGGCGAACAGATCTCATAAGTCGCCACACCGTCGAATCCACCGTCACGCAGCCCACGAAAAAAGGCCGAGTAGTCCAGGAATCCGGTTCCGAATGGCACAGCGCGGACAAGGTCGGGTGTCACCGACTCATAATTCACCAGTTCGGGCCGATAGCGGAAGCGGGGCAAACGTATGTAGTCAGCGTTCGTAGTAATCACCGTGTGTGGAGCTGCCATCCGCGCCGCTTCGTACAAATCCTCACCGCGTAGCCCGGGCGACCACGCATCGAAACCGAGTTTGCAGTTCGGCCGATCGACATCGGCCAAAAACTCCAAAAGCGCTGTCGTGTGCAAACCAATGTCGTGATGATTCTGAATTGCGACGGTCACCTGGTGAGCCGCCGCGCGGTCGCAGACCTCACGCAAACAGCCGACTGCCTGCCGCCAGGTGGCTTGCGGACTCTGCCCCGAAACTT
>CAZFLF010001025.1:0-3209 GCA_964519825.1 uncultured Pirellulaceae bacterium
GTCGCCAACGGCGATCTGAAGCAGAAGCTTACGGTGGAAGCCAAGGGGGAGATCGCCGCGTTGGCGGATACGATCAATAGCATGATCGAAACGCTGGCGACGTTTGCCGATCAGGTGACGACGGTCGCCCGCGAAGTCGGTGTGGAAGGCAAGCTCGGTGGCCAGGCCAAAGTGCCTGGTGCGGCCGGAACTTGGAAAATGCTCACGGAGAACGTAAATCAGCTGGCTGCAAATCTGACGACGCAAGTGCGAGCCATCGCCGAAGTAGCCACCGCGGTTACCAAGGGGGATCTCACCCGCTCGATCACGGTCGAGGCGCAAGGCGAAGTGGCCGCGCTTAAAGACAACATCAACGAAATGATCAGGAACCTGAAGGACACCACGCTCAAGAACAGCGAGCAGGACTGGCTGAAAACCAATCTCGCGAAATTCAGTCGCATGCTCCAAGGCCAGCGCGACTTGACGACGGTCGGGCGCATGATCCTGTCCGAGCTCGTGCCCGTGGTGAGCGCCCAGCAGGCCGTGTTTTACGTCCTCGACGGCAGCGACGACGCGCCACAATTGACTCTCTTGGCCAGCTATGCCGACACCGGACAAGCGGCACTCGGTAGCCGCATTGGTATCGGCGAAGGGATCACCGGCCAGTGTGCTCTGGAAAAGCAAAAGATCCTTCTCTCCAACGCGCCCCAGAACTATTTCCGCGTTTCCTCGGCGCTGGGCGAGGCCGTGCCGCAGAGCATCATCGTCCTGCCGGTGGTTTTTGAGGGAGAGGTCAAAGGCGTTTTGGAACTGGCGTCGTTCGAGCGGTTCAACCCGACGCATCAGGCATTCCTCGACCAGTTGACGGAGAGCATCGGCATCGTGCTCAACACGATCGAGGCAAACATGCGGACGGAAGGTTTGCTGAAGCAATCGCAATCACTCGCACAGGAATTGCAAAGCCGGCAAGAGGAATTGCAAAACACGAACCAGGAGCTCCAGGAGAAAGCCGGGCTCTTGGCCCATCAGAACGAGGAAGTGGAACGCAAGAACCGCGAAGTCGAGCAAGCCCGCCAGGCACTCGAGGAAAAGGCCAAACAGCTCGCGCTCACTTCGAAATACAAGTCGGAGTTCTTGGCCAACATGTCGCACGAGTTGCGCACTCCGCTCAATAGCCTGCTCATCTTGTCCGACCAATTGAGCAGGAACCCCGAAGGCAACCTGATGCCGCGGCAAATGGAGTTTGCCAAGACGATTCATTCGTCGGGCAATGACCTGCTCACGCTCATCAACGACATTCTCGATTTATCGAAGATCGAGTCCGGAACGGTGATGGTCGATGCCGGCGAGCTACGTCTGAACGATCTGAACAGTTACGTCGAACGGACGTTCCGTCACGTCGCCGAGGCCAAGGGTGTGGGCTTCGACATCCAGATGGATCCGCTGCTCCCCAAGAGCATGCTCACCGACGCCAAGCGATTGCAGCAGGTCATCAAAAACCTGCTTTCCAACGCGTTCAAGTTTACACACACCGGGCGAGTCTCCTTGACGGTCCAACTGGCGGAGAGTGGCTGGAACTCGGAAAACGATGCGCTAAACCAGGCATCGGCGGTCATCGGATTTGTCGTTGCAGACACGGGGATTGGAATTTCGTCCGATAAGCAGCAAATCATCTTTGAGGCCTTTCAACAGGCCGACGGCAGCACCAGCCGCAAATACGGCGGTACCGGCCTAGGCCTGGCGATCAGCCGCGAACTGTCGCGACTGCTCGGAGGAGAAATCCGGCTGATGAGTATTCCCGGCAAGGGGAGCACATTTACGCTCTATCTGCCGCAGACCTACGCGCCGCAAAAGGTCGTCCGCAAACCGGCGGCTGAGCGAGTCGGCGCGAGTTCCAATAGCGACAACGTACCTGCCGTTCCGGCCTCCCCTACCCTGCCAGAGATTGAAGTCGACACGTTGGCGCCGGAAATGTCCCAATTGGTGAACGAGGTGGGTGACGATCGCAATACCATCCAACCCAACGATGCCGTCATGCTAATCGTCGAGAACGACCTGGGATTTGCCAAGGTCTTGCTCGAATCGGCGCGCAAGAATGGCTTTAAAGGCCTGGTGACTTCCTTGGGGGCGGCAGCGCTGACCATGTCCCGCGAATATCATCCGAGCGCCATGACGTTGGACATCCACCTGACCGATATTGAAGGCTGGCGGGTTTTGGAACGACTCAAGAATGACGTCAACACTCGGCACATCCCGGTCTGGGTCGTCTCCACCGAAGACATGTGCGAACGAGCACTCGGGAAGGGCGCCGTGGACTACCTCAGCAAGCCGATCCAAACGCTCGAGTGTGTCGATCAATTGATCGAATCAGCGAACAACTTTGTCAGCCAGGAACGGAAGAGCGTGCTCGTCATTGAGCCGGACTCGACCAGCCGCGATCGCATTTCCGAGTTGATGAAGCAAGAGGATATTCGCGTTACAACCGTCAGCACGGGGCGACAGGCGCTGGCAACCCTGCAAAAGTTGCAACCCGATTGCCTTGTCTTGAACCCACACCTCTCGGACATTTCTCTCCGCGAGTTGACGGACGGCATAACACGTGATCCATCGCTGCGCCGGATGCCAATTGTGGTCCACTCAGAACAGATCCCTTCGGCCGAGAATCAGGCGCTGCTGCATAGGCTGGCACAAACTCGCATGATACGGACGGCCTTTTCTGCCGACAGCTTGCTCGATCAAGTCATGGCGGCGCTACATTACCCGCTGGCAAAGCTGGCCCCAGCCAAGCGCGAGATACTACGGACGCTGTACCAGTCGGATGCCGATCTGGTGGGCAAGAAAGTTCTGATTGTCGACGACGATATTCGCAATATCTTTGCTCTATCCAGCGTGCTTGAATGGCGTAACATGGTCATTCTCTCCGCAGAAACCGGGCGAGATGCGATCGAGACGTTGCAAATGAACCCCGACATTGACGTCGTGCTGATGGACATCATGATGCCGGAAATGGACGGATATGAGACGATTCGTGCGATCCGGCAGATTCCAGTCTTCCTCTCGCTGCCGATCATCGCCGTGACGGCTAAGGCCATGAAGGGCGATCGAGAGAAGTGCATTGAAGCGGGCGCTTGGGATTATCTTGCCAAACCGGTCGACTCGGAGCAGATGCTGGCCGTTCTGCGGGCTTGGTTGCATCGCCAAGAATCTGCTGAAACGGCGCGTGCCAGAGT
>CAZFLF010001026.1:0-3201 GCA_964519825.1 uncultured Pirellulaceae bacterium
GCTGCAAATCGAGCAGGCGGCTGGGAGTCGCGAGCAATTCAGCGGTGTCCAGTTGCGAATGTTCCAGCAAGTCCTTCAGTTGTCGGAGCGATTCACGAGCCTTTTCTGCCTCGCGCAACTCCTGTTTGATTTGGTTGAACGTCGTTCGCAGATTACTGTCGCCGGAGCCATTTTCCGTCAGCAGTCGCAGTTCGCCCAGGTCTGCACCGACTTCGCGTTCCAGCGTTTCCAGCTTAACGGTGGCCGCATCGAGATCGGCCTGTGCCAGCGACTGGGCTCGCTCTAACTCAACAATCACGCTTTGCGCGCTCGCGTTCCGCAGGGTCCCCAGATTCCTTTCCAGTTCGTCGCAGACGGCGTGCGTGCGTGCTAGAGCGATTTCCGGAGTCTGGCCCGTGACCGACAAGTGACAGATTTCCGTCCGTCCCCACTCCGCTCCCTTCGGCGGGCTGACTGAAATCGACGATTGCATCGAGGCAATGTCTTTATCTGTCGGCCATGGTTTGCCTGGCTTATGCGTCGGCGGAGGTCCGACTTTGGCCAGTACTGCCTCGGCTACGACACGGCTACGGGCCACTTCCAGGATCGTCTCCTGGTAGACCTTCATCCAGTCGATCGAGCCAAACTGGCCCAGTCCGTTCTGATTGCCAATCGCTTCCGCTTGAACCTGAATCGCCTGCGAAGCCCTCCATACGGGAGTCATTCCCAATGCGAGTAGTACGCCGGCCACCGTCATGGCAACGGTGGGAATCACCCACAGTCTGGCATGGGTGTAAAATGCCGTGAGGTAGGGCTTCAATTGGTCAATAATGGCGTTGGATTGTGTCATGATTGGTCCCCCGGCCCGGAATCGCAAAGGCAAGAATCGAAGCCACGTCTCATGGCCTCGTATCACCTAGATGGAGTTTGTCGCGCAAGTATAGGTCGGTGCTGGGAACGTGCAGGGGTCTGCGAAGGCGGACGAAACAAGCGGCAAGCCAGATGGGCAGACGATGATTGCGGGTGATAGCGGTGGCACGGATTACACTGCCGCATCAGCCCGTCAAATGGTCCGTATCGACCGCGTCGTGCGGTGAGAGAAGTTTTAACAAGATCGCGCGTAATTGGCGGACCTTGAGTGGCATCGGAATCAGGATCCGGTGGGGAGCGGCCTGGGCTCGTTCCGCCAACTGCCGGTGATGTTCGGCGACGAAAAGAATGGCGGGAACGTGTTTGGTCTTTTCTGCCGCACCGAATTGGTTGAACGCTTCAAGCGCCGATTCGCCCAGTTCCGTAGTACAGAAAATGACAACCTGAGCCGGTTTGTCGTCCGAGTCCCAGCGCGTCAGTGCACGTACTGCGTCGCCAATCACCAGCACGCGGTATCCACGCCTCTTGAGTAGGTCGCGGAGGGCGTCCTGCATCTCAATATTCGACTCGACGACCATGACGCTGTGGTTTTCCCCTTCCCGTGCGAGCTTTCCGTGCCCACCTTCGGACTTTTCGTCGTCGGCGAGGCCTTGCAATCGCTTCTGCGCTAGTTGGACTTCGGCTGCCATTTCCGCCGGTTTGGTAAACCGTTTGTTCAAATCCAATTCCATTGCTCTGCCGACAAGCGCCACCACCGGAGCTGGCAGATTCGGATCGAACTGCTCGATGGGAGGGATTTCGCGAAATCGAGAACCACTCATCCGTTCCGATTGCGTTTTCGCATCTGGCAGCGGGTACTCGCCCGTCAACATCTGGTACAGGATGCAGCCCGCGAAGAACAGATCGCTACGTGGGTCATCCTTCTTGGAATTGGACGCGCGTTCCAACCCGGCGTAATCGACGCTGCGTGAGGTCGTCCCTTTGTCCGCACTCTTCGCTTCATCCACCATACCGGCCAAACCGAAGTCGACCAGTTTGGCCCGCCCGGTACTCGTTATCAGCACATTCGACGGCTTCAGGTCGCGGTGGGTGACCCCTTTGCTAAGTGCGAAATCGAGCGCATTGGCAATGTCGGCCGCGATTCTCAGCGACTCGTCGACAGTCATCTTCTTCCGCACTTTCAAAAACTCGCGCAAGTTCCGTCCTTCAACAAATTCCATCACCATGAATGGTTGACCATGCTCGGTTCCCACGTCGTACACGGGAACGATGTTCTGATGCCGCAGGTTCTGCATCATGCCGGCTTCGCGCAGGAACTGTTCGACGATGTCCTTCTTGTCGACGAAGTGGTGTTTTTTGATCGAGTTGCGTAAGACTTTCAACGCGAAAATCTGGCCATTGTCGACGTGTACCGCCCGATAAACTCGCGCGAACGAACCCTTCCCGAGAAAATACAAGACCTTGTATTTCCCGTAGAAGTAGCCGCGGCGTTCCCCCTTCCGCAGCCGCTCGACTTGAAGTTGTGTCAGAAGTTCCTTGCGCAAGAGAAACGAAATGTAATCGTCCAGCGCTACCTCGCGGGTGCCGAGTTCGCTCCAGGTCATCTCGAGACGCCGGCGGTCGATGAGCCCAACATCGTGAGCCAACTCGGCGAATTTCTCCGCGGTAACCTCGTCGGACATCTGAATCTGACTCCCGATCAGCTCGTCATGGTGAATTGGCCCGCCGCCAGCCACGTGTCGGGATTCATCGTATTCGACACTCCGGCGCGGAGCAATGTTGTGCCGGACTCCTTCCGCCAAGTCCAATTGTCACCTAAAAAGCCTCCATTCTTGCCCGACCCCTGATCAGGACCCGCACCATGAAAGACCTCCGCCCGATCCGCATCAAACGACACTTCACCCGCTCTTCACCCGGAAGTGTCTGGTATCAGTCTGGACGCACCACCGTGTTGTGTACCGCGAGCGTGCAGAACAGCGTCCCGGAATGGATGAAGGGCCGGGGACGTGGTTGGATCACCGCGGAATACAACATGCTTCCCAACAGCACGCAGCCGCGGAAACCTCGCGAGCGAGCCGGCAAGATTGACGGCCGTACGACGGAGATTCAACGGCTAATCGGCCGCAGTTTTCGCGCGATCATGGACCTGGACGCCTTGGGCGAACGCAGCGTCACGATCGATTGCGATGTGCTCGAGGCCGATGGCGGGACGCGTACCGCCAGCATCACCGGTGGCTTCATCGCGCTCGTTGATGCGCTCCGCAGCGTGCAAAAGGAGTTGCCCGATCCCACCCGGCTGCCATTGACCGATAGCGTCGCCGCAATCAGCGCCGGAATTGTGGATGGCAAACC
>CAZFLF010001027.1:0-3201 GCA_964519825.1 uncultured Pirellulaceae bacterium
AGCGGGCAAGAGCATCTTCGGGAGAACCGACCGTCGGATACTCAACGCCGGTATAGCGGGGAGCAACCTGTTCGTAGCTGGTTGCGATCATCGTCTTTGAGGTGGGAATATCCGGAAGCGTGAACTTTTTCACCTCAAGCTGAACCGGCACCGTGTATTTGGTCGCGCCCAACTCCTTGACCAGAATCTCGCCCGAGTAGCGCCCCGGGGGCGCGTTCTTCGGAATGTAGATATCGACCCAAACGCTCTGGTTCTGTCCGCCGCCGATCGAAAACGTCGGGCTCAGCTCGAGCGGAACGGCAATGTCCGGATAGAACTTGTCGTGGTCCGGACGATCGGCCCACACGCCGGAATGGGATCCGTCGACCGCCCGTGGCAGCCGCATCCGCTCGGGGACTTGACGCTCGTCGAGGATGTCATAGGCGAGGACGCTAAGGCCCTTCACCTGCAGATAGCCAATCAGGAAAAGTTCGATGTCGCGGTCGACCCAGTTGAACAGGCCGTTCGTATCCGGGACCGGCAGTGACCGAATGAGAAAACCATTCGGTCCGGTCAACTCGTCGAATTCTACCGAGATGCCGGTCGCCAGGCCGTTCGCGGCTTCGAGAACGAGGTTGGCCGAGACGACTTCGTTGCGCGCGCCGAAGAGCTCGATCCAATGTCCATCCCAAACGCTGCTGACGATCGGGCGGTCTGGATACTTGGTCCTGATCTCCTCCCGCGTGACCTTGTCGCCTCCGTCATTGGCCCACACGGCGGTTATCGACCCCTCCGCGGCCGATAGAAAAGGACCGGAGGCCGACGCCGCGGGCGACGTGGCTTGGAGGGCGACCGTCATGGCGACGACAGCCGCCGCAAGTAGGGGCGAAAAGCGGATTGGCAGGGGCGAATGCATATTCGGTCGAAGCAGCATCAGACTATGATGCACAAGCTTGAAGATCGTGGAAGCCGTGTCCGTTGCAACGCGACATAAGCCGCCTCCACCAACATCGCCCTGTAGCACCTTCGGCTCTTATCATGACCGAGGCCCGATCGTGTCCTTTGACGAGGCGACTGGGAACTCGGCCACCGGGTGTCTAACACAATGGCGCGACGAGCGAAGCGCAAGCGACGTTACGGATACTCCTGCCTAAGCGCTGAGTGCGAATTCGGGAATGTACGCAAACAGCCATTAAAGGTAAAAGCCGGGGCAAATCGGGTGCCCCGGAACGAGGAGACGAGAACGCTAGCCCGGGCAAGATCTTTGTTGCCATCCGTGTTCGTTCTGGCGCTGTCGTCACAATGGAACCCGCTGATATCTGACGAGGACGTCTCCGCCGTGGAGCATACTTCATTCGAAATGAGGCTCAGTTGATTTTCCTCTTTTGCGCCGCGCTGGCCCTTTACGTGGTCGTGGGTTACCCGGCATTGCTGGCATTGCGCGCCTACTGGCGGACACGGCCCGTCAACAAGGTGCGGCTGGACCTCGGCGTGACTGTTCTCCTGCCCGTGCACAACGGCGAAGCATGGATCGAGAGGAAGATTCAAAATCTGCTTGCCTTGGACTATCCGCGTCGCTTCATCGAGATCATCGTGGTCTCGGATGGTTCGACAGACGCAACTGATGCGATTGCAGCTCGCTTTCCCGTTCAATTCATTCGCATTCCTAAGAGTGGAAAGGCAGAGGCAATAAATTGCGCGCTGCAACGGGCACGCGGCGAGATTCTTTTCTTCACCGACGTTCGCCAGCAGCTTGACTCGCGGGCATTGCGCTATTTGGTAGATTGCTTCTCTGATCCGGAGGTCGGCGTGGCGACCGGCGAACTGACCATCCTGGACGGTCAATCGCGCGAAGAAGCAAATATCGGCTTGTATTGGAAGTACGAGAAGTGGATCCGCAGGAAATTGAGTCGGATCGATTCGGTACTGGGGGCAACTGGTTGCATCTACGCAATGCGGCGCTCGCTGGCGCGTCCAATGCCGGCGGACACCCTGCTCGACGATGTCCACCTGCCCATGCAGGCGTTTTTTGCGGGCTATCGAATCGTAATGGAGGAGAAAGCGAGCGCTTACGATACTCCGACCGGGCTCGCAACCGAGTTTCGCCGCAAGGTGCGGACGCAGGCAGGAGTGTATCAGCTTATCGGGCAATTTCCGGCACTGATGGGGCCCGGAAATCGAATGTGGCTCGACTTCGTCTCGTACAAGTTCGGGCGCCTGATGCTGCCGTTTCTCCTCCTCGGCATGTTCTGGAGCGCCTTTTTCCTACCCCAGCCGTGGGGCGCGGTTGTTGTTGGCGTCCAGGTCACGTTCTACGTCCTTGCGGCCGCCAACCCGTGGATTCCGCAAGAGAGCGCAATGAAGCGGCTGAGCGCCCCGGCAGCGGCCTTCGTGGTGTTAGTGTTGGCAGCGTTGTGCGCGGTCTCGATCCTGATCGTGCCACCTAAGCGGCTTTGGACGCCTAACGGCAGGAGATAGGCGTTCTCCATTTGGCAGGATCGGCCTCAAGTCTTCGGCCACGACGATGTCAATCCAATCACGTCGACAATCGATTTGTGCTGAAAATGGCCGGGCCTCAGTCCGCGGAATTGGCTGTGGCCGACCAGGAAGGCGACGATTTCCGCCTGCTCGTGCGCGCGATCCACGGAAACCATCTCGATGTCGGGAATGTCGGCGAATTCAGAGATTGGTTCCGAGACCATCGGATCGCAGACAAGGACGCGAAACCTGCCCGAGCGGCCGAGTTCCTTGACGATTTCGAGCGCTGGACTCTCGCGCAGGTCGCCGACGTCCGGTTTGTACGCGATTCCGTAGCAGGCAACCACCTTCTTCACACCCGCTGCCGCTTGAGCCATCACGTGGTCGATCACGTGCCGCGTCTTATGTGTGTTCACTTCGCGAGCCGTTCGAATGAGCCGGCTCGTCTCGGGCGCGCTATCGACGATGAACCATGGATCGACGGCAATGCAGTGACCGCCGACTCCGGGTCCCGGCTTGAGGATGTTGACGCGGGGATGGCGACTGGCGAGTTCCGTCGCCTGCCAGACGTCGATATCGAGTTCGTCACAAATCAATGAGAGCTCGTTGGCGAAGGCGATATTGACGTCGCGATAGGCGTTCTCGACCAGCTTCACGAACTCGGCCGTACGGCAGTCGGTGATCACAAAGGTCTGGTACATCGCCTTCGCATCATGGGCACAGGCCTCGGTTACCCCGCCGATG
>CAZFLF010001028.1:0-3200 GCA_964519825.1 uncultured Pirellulaceae bacterium
GATCGGCCAGAAAGCGGCGTCCGAAGCCATTCAAAAGGCTCGCGGCGATGTGGCTGACAATCTCCGGATGGGTGAAATCCGCGTGGCGGCGGCGGAGAGAGAGAAATCGATCCAAGTTGCCAGCGCCCGCAAGGAACAATTGATCGGCACCCGCGAAGCAGAACGCGAACAGGCCGTGCGAGTCGCGGAACTGGAAAAGGAACAAGATATCGGTGAAAAGCAGGCCTCGTTTGAGCGCGAGGCGCAAGTCAAAGACGCGGAACGGCAGATGCGAATCCGCGTTGCCAGCGCCGACGCGACCGCGATCGAAGGGGAAAATGAATCGCAAGCTAAGATCGCCAGTTCGCAAGCTGCTCTGGCCGTGAAACGCGCGGAGGCATATCAGGTCGGTGAAAGCCGTAAACGCGAGGCGGAAGCCGCCGTGCTCGAAGCCCAAAATCGTGCCATGGCCAAAGCCGCGCTGGCGCAGGCTGAGCGAATCGAAGCCGAAGAACGCGCTAAACTGGAAGCCACCGCCAAAGCCCACAAGGCCAAGATTCTGGTCGATGCCGAGGCGGAAGCCGAACAAACTCGCATCCGGGCTCGGGCCGAAGCCGACGCGACCTTCGCCAAACTCGACGCGGAAGCTCGCGGAAACTACGAAATCATGGCCAAAAAGGGAGAAGGCTTGCGAAAAATTGTCGAAGCGTGTGGTGGGTCGAAGGAAGCGTTCCAGATGCTCATGCTGGAACACCTCGACAATCTGGCTGAGGCGTCGTCCAAAGCCATCTCGAACATCAAATTTGACAAGGTTGTCGTTTGGGAAAACGGCGGCAAGAACGGTCGCAGCAATACGGCCGATTTTCTCAGCGGCTTGGCCAGGACTTTGCCGCCGATGATGCAAGTGCTGCGCGACATTGGCGGAGTGGAACTCCCCGACTCGCTGATCAAACTGGGTGCCGGAGCGCCGTCCGAGAATGGAGACGCGGCATCGCAAGACCAGGCCGCCGCGCCGACAACCCCCGCGCGCGGCAAAGTGGCTGAATAACCGGCAGGCACGATCCCAATCGCGCCGCAGCACAACGTTGGACGGTCGCCGGTTCTACGCGGAAACTGCAGTCCCGGCCGACAGTATACGGTCAAACGGCTGACCGGAAACTCTGCGTTTCGCCGCCCCAATCCATCCGGCCGTTGCCACCGGACGTGGTATTTGGACCGGAAATCTGTGCGTCTCCCGCCGCACCCCATCGGAACGGTTTCTATTGGACGGTTGCCATTTTGCAACCTACGGTTGCCGGGCCGCGCAAGTCCTGGCGCCACCTGCAACCTTGTGGGACGTGCGAAATCGACCCACCATTTGCCGAAGTGCGATGGTTCAGAAATCCACTTTGACATCCTGGGCGATCGCGGGTGACCGCCAGCCGAGAACGTTTTGAGGAAAGGGCACAAATCATGTTGTTTGGCGTTCATTTGGTGAGACAAGGGCTCATTTCTCCAAAACAGTTCGTCGACGCTGTCGAGCGCGAATTGAGTATGCGGACACCGCTTGGCGAATTGTCGATGCGACTCGGTAAGCTCACGCTGCGGCAGGTCTTCGCGGTACTGACGGCCCAGGTAACCTCTCAAAGGTCGTTCGGACGCGTCGCGGTGGAGATGGGTTTTATGTCGGAGTTTGACCTGGCGGAATTGCTGCTCAAACAGTTGGATGCCACCACGCCGCTGACCGATGTGCTGGTAGCGATGGGAGCTGTCGATCGCGAAACCGCCGACCACGAAATTGCGAGTTATTGTCGACGCCAAGCCGAGAAATTGGAGGCCGCACAAACCTCCGTGTTGGCCGTCTAACACTTCGGCCAGGATGATGAACGGGGCTCGAGCAAAACTCTAAAACGGCTCATTAACTCTAAGACGACTCATTCGCTTCACGATTTCAACCCCTAATACTTGCATGTCAGCCCTCCGAATTCTCGTCGTCGACGACGCGGCCGTGTACCGGAGGATTGTTCGCGATTTATTGTTGACCGTCCCTGACGTGGAAGTTGTCGGCGTGGCGTCGAATGGCAAATTGGCGCTCGATGCTATCGAAGTTCTAAGGCCCGATCTCATCACACTTGATATCGAGATGCCAGAACTCGACGGGCTGGGCGTGCTCGCCGAGCTCGAACGTCGGCGGCTGCCGGTTGGCGCGATCGTACTCAGTTCCCTGACGACTCAGGGAGCGGACATGACGATGAAAGCGCTGCGAGCCGGCGCCTTCGACTTTTTGCCGAAGCCGACCGCATCGAACCTGCAGCTCAGTCTCGCGGCACTTCGCGCGGAGTTGCTGCCGAAGATCGAAGCCTTTCGCAAATCGCGCCACCGTTTGGCGAGGGTCGCCCTGTTGGCGTGTCCGCCGCCGGCATTCAGAAAATCAACGGTCGATCGAGTCGACGTCGTGGCCATTGGCGTCTCAACAGGTGGGCCGTCGGCTCTCGCGAATCTGCTCCCCAAGCTGCCGGGCGACTTGCCAGTGCCGGTGGTGGTTGTACAGCACATGCCGCCGATCTTCACCAAGTCTTTGGCGGCTGACTTGAATCGCACTTGTGCCTTGGAAGTGTGCGAGGCGGCCGATGGAGACGTCGTCCGCGCCGGCCAGGTCTTGATTGCACCCGGCGGTCAGCAAATGTGGTTGCAGCGTGCCGGTGCTGGTTCGATCGTACGAATTACGGACGATCCGCCTGAGAAGAGCTGTAAACCCTCCGTCGACTACTTATTTCGTTCGGTGTCCGAGGCGTACGGCCGTCGCACGCTCGCGGTGGTGCTAACCGGGATGGGTGACGACGGAATGCTCGGCTGCAGAGCGATCAAGGATCGGGGTGGAATCGTGGTCGCACAGGATCAGGCGAGCTGTATCGTATTTGGCATGCCGCGGGCCGTGATCGAGAACGGATTGGCCGACGGGATCAGTTCGTTGTGCGGCATCGCGTCGCAAATCATACGACTTGCGGGTGCGCCCGTTCTGGCGTGCCGTTAACGACTTTTGCCGCAACAATTGTTTAACCGCAAGCCGAAGGCGTGCGCTTTGGAGTGCGGTGGCTTGACACCGCTTTCGTTGAAACAGGCCTCCAACTTCGTGCGATCCAAAGCGGTGTCAAGCCACCGCACTCCAAATCACTCGCCTGCGGCTTGCTGTGCAACTACCACTAATCGACCTAGTCAAATCCTACGCCGCGCGCTACGAT
>CAZFLF010001029.1:0-3199 GCA_964519825.1 uncultured Pirellulaceae bacterium
TCCGCAGCGAATCTGAGCCAGCAGCACGGACTGCTATCAAACGACGCCTTAGTTGCGGCACTGATGCAGGAGAATGGCTTGACGCAGCTTGCCAGCCACGACGCTGACTTTGACCGCGTTTCAGGAATCACTCGTTTCAGCCCCGCATAAGTTAAGCGGACGTTCGTGATTTTCGGCGATTGCCAGCGCTTCTTGTTCCCGGTCGGCTCTGAGTGGGTGGTAGAATCTCAGGGCGACTTGCGCACTTCATCGAAAAAACTTCTTGCCGAGGCGGAAGTGAAGCTGATCTATGACAAGAATGATCTGCCACATGCCAAGAAGCTACGAGACGAGCGGTTTACCTGGCTGCTTGATCTTGGAGCGACCGAACTCTCGGAGGTGCCTCTGAGCGACGAAGCATTCTTGTTCGCCTACCAACACGGCGATGAACACTATCAGCAATTGGTCGCTGATCGTCCCAACGTTTTCGATCGACCAGAGCAGCGACAGGAGCTTGTCCGCCTTGAAGATGTGCTGCAGCGACTCGACAAGTGTGGGCCTTCAAGTGGGGCCTCTCGCAGCCCGAGTTGAAGCGCCCGTTGTCGTTTCGCTCATGCGGGTCCAATTCATGCTCGAAATGTCCAAGTTGAACTTATCCTTGTTCTCAATGTGTTGTTCCTCTCCGTCAATTACATCGCAGATTTTGCCGCTCGATACGACCAGGATACCTGGACCAACGAGGAACGCCTTGTGTTTATAAATCCAACCCGGATTCTCGCCAGTTGACTGGACTGTTTCAATTTTCCAAGTCTTGCAGTTGAGTCGGTAGATTGGCGTGGTTCCAAAAGCCCTTGATCCGTGATAGCCCAATCCGCCAATGATGTAGATGAAGCTCTCGACATGCGTTGCAGAATGAAAATCTGTTGGCGGAAACACGTCCTGCGGATATCCCATTATCTCGAAAGTTCCCGATCGCTCGTGAACGATGACATCATTGTAAATGCAGAACTCGGAATTGACGCCATCGCCATAGCACTCTCATCGTATTTATTCTTGCGGCTGGAACCGGCGCGTGCTTCCAGCAGCAGTTGAACGCAAGTCGTCGCCCCCGCTTGGGCGGCGAGCATCAACGCCGTATTCCCGTTGTCATCCACAGCTTCGACGTTTGCTCCAATCTCGATCAGCCATTGAAGCATTTCTGCGTTGCCTCTAGCAGCGCAATACATCAGAGCGGTGTCTCCACCCCGTCCCCGCTCGTCGAGATTCGCCCCGATAGAGTGAAGCAACTTGGCCTTCCTCATTTCTCCGACGAGGGCTGTCAGTAGCCATGGCGTTCGGTCAAATGAGTCCCGGTCGCCGAGTCCGCTGGTTCCATCTAAGAGCCTTTCAACCTCCTCACATCCTCCCAATGCAGTTGCTCTCATTAACTCCGTCCATTTCAGCGGAGACGGATCGGCTCCTGCGTCGAGAAGGAACTTCACGGCATCAAATCTTCCCCGACGGGAAGCCACGCTTAATGGCGACTCGCCGTAACTCGACTGGGAATTCATCTCGGCTCCGTTCCTGACCAAAAACTCGGCGACACGAACGAGCATCTCGTGGTCATGCAAAGAATATATGACGTTAATGAGAGCTGTGTAACCATTTGGTGAAACGAAGTTGACGTTCGCACCTGCATCCAAGAGGAGTTGGACTTTGCTTAAACTTCCTGCACAAGCCGCCAATCCAATCGGGAACTTCTTGGAACTATCTACAGCAGCGTTAACATCGGCTCCAGATTCGATCAGCAGCCGTACCATTTTTTCGTCGGCATTAGTGCTGCTCACGGCATGCGCCAGCGGCGTATAGTCCTGCTCGTCTCTGGCATCAATCGGAAAGCCTTTCCTGAGTTCGTCCCTAACGCCGTTACAATCGCCTTCTGCCGCATAGGAGTGAATTTTCATGTTCTTATTACGAATCGGTGTTACCAAAAAAGCTTACACTTTGTGCAACGCCAATTCTGAAATCTCATTGACAGAAACCAAAACCCGATCCCCCACCCGACGCAGGTGACCGCATCGCCAACTTTGCTCCAAATGTTGAGTGTTTGGAAAAACACATTGCCCAACAGCAACTGGACGACGGCATTGAGGAAGAACAAGCTCATGGCCAGAGTGCGGACCCAAGACAGATTTTTTGATTTCGGTTGCTCGGAAATCAGCCACAGCGACTCGGCAAAACTTTTTCCGCTGGCGGATTGCTTGATGTCCACCACTTTGATTTCGACGTTTCTGGGTGGAATACTGTTTGATCGGCCAGAACATGTCTTTAATGTCTGCGGTAACAACACGAGTTCTGCCTTTGAATCTGCGTCGAGAGTACCAAATCTCATGGCCCCCGACACGCCACACCAGGAAGTTGGCGAAGTCGCGGTCTGGTTTGATGGATGAACAGTGAATTATCGTACTTGAGGCAAGAGAGCGAAAAGCCAGTGGCACGAAAAATCATTATTGACAAACCATGAAGCACATTCTGCGTGTCCTCACCGCCCTGCTCCTGGCTCTGCTCCTCGCCGCCGATGCTGCTGCATCGGAGTTGGTGCTCTCCCGTGACTTTCGCTTGAGCGAGTTGCGGCAGATGCCGGGGCCAGCGTCGCATCCCGGCCTGCGTTTCGAGAAGCGGGATTACCCGGGAGAGAACGCCATTGAGTGGCAGGTACGGCTGCAGGCTCCTGCGAATGGAGATTCACCGCTATATGAGGAAACGAATTCGGCAGACTTCGTGGTGCAGTTCCCTTCCGATCGAGCCGTGACACTGCACTGGAGCATGGGCAGCCATGCGGAGGTCACGGACTTTCAGCCGCGCGTGGAAACATTGATGGCTGGCAAGCCCTTCGCGTTGGAGTCGTTTGGCGGGCGCTCGTCGGATGGAGCGATGCCTTATTTCAATCTCGCATGCGAGGACGGCGGGCTCATCGTAGCAGTAGGTTGGCCGGGCGATTGGAAGGCATCGTTCGAATCGCTGAACGATGGCAAAGTGCGGATCACGGCGGGACTGAAGCGATCCCATTTCAAACTCCGTGCAGGCGAACAGGTGCGATTGCCTGCGGTGCTCGTGATGAGCTATCGCGGTGCGTGGATCGATGGTCAGAACCAGTTCCGGCGCCTGATGCTGCGGCATTTCACCCCCACCAGCCATCCGCCGATGAAATTGATGCCGGTGGCCGCGAGCGTTCATGGGA
>CAZFLF010001030.1:0-3198 GCA_964519825.1 uncultured Pirellulaceae bacterium
ATGGGCATGCGGACGGCGCGGATCGCGGGAAATAGGCCTCCCAGTAACCCCATCGTGAGGGCCGTACCGATACCGAGCAGTAGGACGTTAGGGCCAAAGCGGAACGAGAATGTAATCTCGCTGAATGTCGCCCAATTCGCCGTGCCACCGGAAATGCCGTCGAGCGGCAGCGTTGCCAGACAACCCACCACGCCGCCGAGCAGGCACAACAGAACCGATTCGAACATGAAGGACATGAGGATGCTGCGTCGACTAAATCCAATCGCGCGGAGTGCTCCGATTTCGCGGCTGCGGCTGGCCACCGCGGCATACATCGTATTGGCGGCGGCAAACATCGCGCCAAGTGTCAGAAAGCCAGCGATAACAAAGCCGACAAACTTGATGGCAATGGACGCCGACATTTGCCGTTCGTAATACGTCGGCTCGTCGACCGCATCCAGCTTGAATTGTTCGTCTTCTCGAATGCGTTTCAGCAGCGCCAGTTTGGCGGTTTCATCGCGGGCGCGTAAGTTGACTGCATTCAAGGCGCCCGGCGTGCGCCGAGCGCTCGTGACGTCGCGTAGATCCCCCCACACCTCGGATTCCGCGGAGCTGCCGTTGGCTTCGAAATAGCCCACTACCTCGAAGTTCACCTTGTTAATGTCGAGCTTCTCGCCGATTCTTAGATTCTCGAAACGGTCCGCCATGGCCGCACTTGTAATCGTCTCGTTTAAGCCCGGGCGAATGTCACGCCCCTGCACGATTTTGAAACCGGGACGCAGACCGCGACCATTCTGTTGCAATCCGCGAATGATCAGGTTGGTCGTTCCACCATTGCTACGGCGCGGCTTGGTGAGGATGGTGACAAATTCCGCGGAACACATCGGCTCACCCGCGGCATCGCGAGCGATGCCCTCGAGATTCGCGATTTCGCGGGCCTGTTGTTGGGTGACGTTGCTGGAGGTCTCCTCCGTGGATCCTTTTCGCATCACGATCAGATCCAGCGGCTCGCCACTGACTTTCAGGGCGTGCTCGATGCCTTCGACTAAACCAAAGGTCAACACCATTGCCCAGACCACAAGGCCGGTCGCAAGGACGATCATCACCGTCGTGACCCAGCGAACGCCTAGGTTTCGAACGTTGTACTTCACAGGAATCATAGAGGTGCATTCTCGTTAAACGGAGTTGCCTGTTTCTCAACGACACTGCTTCTAAACGACCCGACGCAGCCCGTCGATTACCGACAATTGCGCCGCGAGGACAGCCGGTACAATACCACTCACCAGTCCGATGAGGGCGGAAATGGCAACCAGGTACACGACCCACAGGCCGAGCATTTCGTAGGCGGCAAATGGAAACATCTGCGAAATGGCCAGATGCATCACTTGCAAAAAGAGACAACCAATCGTAATCCCCAAAAGTCCTCCCAGTACCGTGATCGAACAAGCTTCACCCAAAATAGTCACGAGCACTCGAAGTCGCGAAAATCCGATCGCCTTGAGGACCGCAATCTCTGTCGTTCGTTCGCGAGTGGACATTGCCATAGAGGTAGCCGCCACCAGCGTCAAGGAAAACACGACCACCACACCGATAATGAGAATGTAAAATTGCACGTTGCCCATCATGTCTATGAACATTTGGGCGAAGGCTGCTTCGCTTTGCGTTCGCGTGGGATTCTCGGAGCTGGCGAAACGATCGTCGATGGCTTGGGAGACGCCGGCAATCATGTCCGCTTTTTCTGTCTTGGCAAAAATCGTTCCGGCATTCCCGGCACTTGGGGCATTCAACCTTCTCAGTCCCTCGTCGAGATACTCCCATTGAAACCACAGCGAATCGGTGTTCTTGGGCGAATCGAATGTGCCACACAGCACCAGGTCCAAATTGAAGGGATAATAGGTTCCCTTTAGTGGAATCCGTTCACCAGTTTTCCAGCCGCGTTTTTCGGCCATGCGTCGATCGACAATACAACCGTTGCGGGTGCTTTGCCAAGCTGCGAGCTGTTGTGGATCAATACTGAATTCCTCCCAGACCTTGAATGCGTTTTGGGGATCCGTGCCGAACTGAGCGAACGGCATTTGCTCTTCCTTGTAGTTGCCGCCATACCAGGAATACGGAACCGCGGCCTTAACGCCCGGGGTATTACGAATGCGTTCCACATAGGCAATCGGTAAGTTGCCGGAAAAGCCCTGACTGTTCATCACGACGATGCGGTGATACTTTTCGGCCTCTTTGCCCCACTCACCCTGCATGGCAATGTAGCCGTACAGCACGGTCATCAGTGCCAGGCTGAAGCCGAATGAGAGGATTGTGAGCGCCGATCGAACCTTATTGCGTTTCAGGTTGCGCCATACGTATACGAGCGTTTGCATGTGATTACTCCTGCGCGGCGTGCAGACCCTCGACCAACACGCCCTTCTGCAAATGCAGCACTTGTTTCGCGCGTTCTGCTGCATTGGGGTCGTGAGTGACCATGACGATTGTTTTATGAAATTCTCGATTCAGTCGTCCCATCAAATCGAGGATTTCGCCCGCCGACTTGGCGTCGAGATCACCGGTTGGCTCGTCGGCCACAAGCAAAGTTGGATCCGCAGAAATGGCCCGGGCGATTGCCACTCGCTGTTCCTGTCCGCCGGACAATTGGCGGGGGTAGTGATCCGCGCGGTCGCTTAGTCCGACCACTTGGAGCGCCGCCTCGACATGCTCCCGGCGTTCCCGCCGCGAAAGAGGAGTCAGCGTTAGCGGCAGCTCGACGTTCTCGTAGGCTGTGAGCACGGGAATCAGGTTGTAAAGCTGGAAGATGAATCCGATGTGCCTGGAACGCCATTTCGCCAGTTTGCTCTCGGACGTTTTCTCCAGACTCTGACCGCACACCGTCACGGTGCCTGAGGTCGGTCGATCCAGACCTGCGATGAGATTAAGCAATGTGGATTTGCCAGATCCCGACGGCCCCATGAGCGCCAGGTAGTCGCCGCGATTTAGCTGGAGATTGATTCCCATCAGCACAGGAATCGTAATCGCATCGCGGTGAAACTCTTTGCAAACGTCGCGGACAGCGACAATTGGCTCGTCGCCATTCTGATTTACTTCAGCCAAAACAATCGGTTCGTTGCGGTTCTGGTTCACTTGAGCCAAAGGTAATTCTCCTGGACTTGTACGTTTAATTTGGGAGGGCGAGGCCACTGCTGCAAACATCATTTGTTCTTACGCTTGGCCGCCCTG
>CAZFLF010001031.1:0-3196 GCA_964519825.1 uncultured Pirellulaceae bacterium
ACATCGGTCAGAGCGCGCTCGTCCACTTCATGCGTGACCTTGTTGACCCCATCAAAGAAGAAGCTCTTCAGATGCTCTAGGGCGTGGTGGCCGGATTGATGTCTGGCATGGTGCAGCATCTGATAGAGATGTTGTGCCGCGCCATAGTCGCGCGAGTGCTTCGGATTGCGGAATCGGTAGGTATAGCCGTGAAGGGGGCGTGGGCCTGCTACCGCCTGGTTGCGACGGCCGCGATTCACCAAGTCCATCAGGTGTGTTTCGACCCAACGCTCGACCATCTCGCGGTTCTGAGCAAAGCCAATGAACTTGTCGCTGGCCTCAACGATGTCGTCGACGAACTTCTCGACCGTCAGCTCACGCTTGTCTTTGAACACGCTTGGGTAGCCGCCGTGTTCCAGGCGCTCGAACAGGCCAGTGAGAACTCGATCCATTTCGATAAACTTGAAATCAAGATAGCTGATCTTGGGAAGTCGAAACTCGCGATCTTTTTTTTGCAACGCCATCAGTTGCCCTCTTTGGCGGGTTCGTGCATCAGGCGCATTTCGATGCGACCATCGTCGTGCCTCGTCAACCGATAGAAGTCGTGCCCGGTGGTGGTGAGCAAGATTTCGCGGTATGGCTGAGCGTTGAGGCTATTTTTGAAGACACCCAAGCAAAGGTAGAAGCCCTGCATTTCTTCGACGCTCGGTTGATAGCCTTCGTTGAGGCGTACCAGCATTTCGAAAACATCCAGATTTATAATCAATTCGCTGCGCGTACTCGGGCCAACTGGAGCCTGGAACTGGAGCTTCAAGCCCGTCGGCAGATGCTCCAGGAAGCGGGCCTTGGCCGCGAAGTCCTGAACCTCCAGAGTGAAGCCATCCAAGGGGAACATACGATAGCTGCGCACCGTACCGTGCTCGACCTGCCGCAGTTGAAGGGCAAGTTGCCCACGCAGCCGTTCGGGGCGCTGCAGCCCTTCGCCGCGGTTGATCGCGTGAAGCAGTTCCTCGGTGAGCGATGCGGCCGACGCCGGATCACGCACGATGTCCACCATGCGCTTGGCCGAGCGGTAGGGCAGCATCTTTTGCCAAGTCGCGTCGCGTCGCTCGAAGAACTGCTTACGTCGAGCCATCGCCACGTAGTCACGGTGCTTCAGCGCACGCCGCCGGAGTGTCGTATCAGACATGCCGCGCGGCAGCTCAGCAAAGATGCGCTGCAAGACCTCGAAGTCGAACTGACTTCGACGCTCGAAGCGGAACAAGGCCCGATCATCCGGTTGGATAAAGTCTAGGCTTCGGTCGGAACGTGGATCGTCCTGCCGTCCGACGTCAATCTGCGCTAACAACGTAAGAAGCCGATCCGCGGTCGGGCTCCCACCGCCCATCCAGCTGTTAAAGTAGTAACTGCGGGCGATGTCGTCATGTTTGCCCGCCGCGTAAAGCGCATGAATGTCCGCGCAGTCGCGATTGCTGATCAACATGTACGACAGCGCCGATCGCAAATCCCGCATGGTAATGTGCAATCGCCCGCGAAGATGCGTCATCGTATAGAGCATCTTTAGGCGCTCGGTCACGTGAGGACCTGCGGTTTCGTCCTGGAAGCTGCGCGCGTTGTGCAACGCATAGCAACTTGCCTTCAAGTCGCAGTGCTCACATTCCGTCCATTGGCTCTTGTCGGTCATGCGCTGCAGCGTTCGCTCCAGTATCGAGCGCCCGTCAGTGTCAGCCACGACGCTGCGCAAATTCAAGTTGACGACTGCGACGCCATGGATCACAGCACCGTTCTCAAAACCTTGCCTGATTACACCTGCGAGCGCGCGAAAATCAGCTTCGTGTGCGGCGATAAAGTCAACGAGCCGGCCTTCGTTGATAGCCATCAGGCGCGTTTCGCCTGGTTGCCAAGCTACCGTGTCTCGGCCCGCGAATGGCGACAAGAAGTCCAGCAAGACCTGGTTGTTGTCTTTCTGGCCCTCATCCTGGCTGCCGTCGTAGTTGATCAGGAATTGGCGGCTGCCTAACGTCAAGCGGCTGCCATTGTCCAGGCTGCGATCTACATCTCCCCCTCGGCGCTCGACCTCTCGCTCGAGATGTTGAAGGAACGCTGTTTTGCCGTCCCCAGCGTTGCCAGTGATAAGCACCAGCCGGAATTCACCGTCCAACACGGCGGGCAGCAGTTCGCGGTCGAGTGCGGTGTCCACGTAGGCTGATTCACCCCATGCATCCATCCCGCGCGTGCCAGCGTTGCTGCGCCTGCTTTGGCTGTAGAGCGTGAGCAGGTGGGAAACGAAGCGGTTCGTGTTTGGCAGGACACGCGCCAATACTGCCGTCCCCGTGCCGGCAGCTTTCACCTCCGCACTTAGACTGTCGGCTTGCACGGCACGGCGAGCATGCCGTACCTCTTTCAATGCATCACGGAATTCGACGGCGGAGGTGAAGCGCTGCGCCCTCGTGGGTGCAATCGCCTTCAGCACCACACTGACGAGTTCTGGAGCAAGATCGGAATACCCCGACAGCTCTCTCGGATCGGGCGCGGCCTCGCTTACCGGGGGCTCCCGCGTATCCCACGGGTAACGGTTGGTCAAAGCCTCATAGAGCGTCAGCCCCAAGGCATACAGGTCACGGTCGGCTCGCTCGCCATTTTGCGGCGTCGCCTCGTGATCGAAGTCCGGCGGAAGATAACGGCGCGAGCCACCACCTTTGGTCTCACGATCATCGGCGCGTACCGAAACGTTGAAATCGATTATCTTGGCGCCCTTCTGGGTCCACAGCAGGTTGCGCGGCTTGATATCGCAATGGTGGTACCCCTCGGCATGAAGATGCACCAGCCCATCGATGACCTGCTTTCCCAACTCCAATGCATCTTCCGGTGCAAGAAGGCGCTGCTGAATCATGTCGCCAACATCCGCGCCCTCCACATACTCGAAAACGAGAAAGGGAATCTGGCCGCCCTTTGGCCCCGGCAGCACGTCTGCGTCAAGCACCCGAACCACGTTGGGGTGATACGAAATCGGCGCGAGGAGACGGTACTCCTGAGTCAAACGCGCGAGCGTTGAATGCCTGTCGCTTACGATCAGCTTGACCGCACGGGCCACATCGCCGAGCGTGTCGATCACCTTGTAGACCACCCCAAAACCGCCTCGCCCAAGCCTCTTTTCGACGACGAACTTGTGCGTCAGGCGATAACCGGCCGGCAGGTTCAGATAGTCTACGGGCTC
>CAZFLF010001032.1:0-3194 GCA_964519825.1 uncultured Pirellulaceae bacterium
AATACGCGGAGAAAGTCGTAAATCTCGGTGACGGTGCCGACCGTCGAGCGGGGATTCGCGCCGGTCGATTTCTGCGAGATGGAAATGGAAGGACTCAGGCCGCCAATGAAGTCGACATCGGGTTTCGGCATCTGGCCGAGAAACTGCCGCGCAAATGTCGATAGGCTTGAGACATAACGGCGTTGGCCTTCGGCAAAGAGCGTGTCGAAAGCGAGCGAACTCTTGCCCGAACCGCTGACACCGGTCAAGCAGATCAATTGGTTGCGCGGCAGAATCACATCGACGTCGCGCAGGTTATGCTCGCGGGCGCCCTTGATGACAATATCCGAAGAAGGCATGGCTGTCCGTGAATTGCTGGGTGAGAGACCATCCGTGAAACCTTCCCATTCTAGGCATCTCGTCCGATTCGTGAACGGGAGGAGCAACCAGAAGGTCTAAGACCGGGAGATCAAAGACTGGAACATGGAAATGCGCCTCTTCCTGCTATTATATTCCTGTCCTTGATTTTCCTGTCTTCAGTGGAATTCGGGCACAGTGCCCAGGGGGTCACCATGTCGCTTGTTGCACGTCGAGAATTTCTGGCACAGTCCACTGCTCTTGCCGCTGCGGCTGCCGTAGGCATGTCCTGGCCTCGATCGACGGTGCTAGCCGCAGATCCGGAATCCGCTCTGGCATTTGGACTCGTCACGTATATGTGGGGCGCGGACTGGGATTTGCCCACTTTGTTGGCGAATTGCGCGAAGACTGGCGTGTACGGGGTGGAACTTCGCACCACGCATGCTCACGGCGTCGAGCCGGCGCTCAACGAACAGCAGCGCGAAGCGGTGCGCAAACAATTCGCCGACAGCCGGATCACGATGGTCGGCATCGGCAGCAATGAACGTTTCGACCATATCGATCCAGCTGCTTTGAAGACCGCGATCGAAGCAACCAAAGCTTTTGTTCGCTTGAGTCACGATGTCGGCGGCAGCGGCGTAAAGGTCAAACCTGACAGCTTTCACAAAGAAGTACCGCACGAAAAGACGATTGAGCAAATCGGAAAATCTTTGAACGAGCTCGGTGAATACGGCGAAGGCTTTGGACAGCAGATCCGCTTGGAAGTGCATGGCCAATGCGCCGAGCTCCCGACGATCAAAGCGATTATGGACGTGGCCGATCACCGCAATGTGGCGGTCTGCTGGAACTCGAATCCACAAGACTTGCAGGGGGAAGGGCTAGCACACAATTTCGGCTTGGTCTCCAAACGATTTGGTGAGACGTGCCATATCCACGAGCTGAATGATGAAAAGTATCCGTACCAGCAACTCTTCGGCTTGTTGGTGAAGGCCGGTTACACCGGTTGGGTACTGCTGGAAGCGGGTAGCAAGCCGGCAGACCGCGTCGCGGCTTTGGCGGAACAGAACAAGCTGTTCACGCAGCTGGTGGCTAAGGCCAAAGGAAAGTAGGACGACAAATACGAAGCGAGCGGTTCTGGGATGCGTGATTGAACGTGGTATTTCACAACGGCCGGATGGCCATAGCACAAGCCGGTGCCGATCGAGATGACAGGAAAATGATGGACAGGAAGATCATTTTGAAACCCGTAGTCCTACTCGCAGCCGCTTGTCTCGTCGCAGCACCGACCGCAGCGCAGGAACTGTCTCCAGCGACGTACAAGCAATTGCGCGAACAGATTGATGTGAAACCGGCGGAACTGTGCTGGCAACAAGTTCATTGGATCGACTCGTTTTGGGACGGTTTGCTGCAGGCCCAGGCGAAGGATAAGCCGATTTTTTACTGGCTGTACTTTGGCGATCCACGCGGTGGCTGCTGACAAAATGGTGTCCGCAGCAGGCAGTTTGTCTGCAATGACCGCCGAGTGATCGAACTCATGAAGCGGTTCGTTCCCGTAGTGGATAACCCGGCAAACTACGACAGGGCCGACTCCAGCCGCTTGGAGTATCGACTTGTCGAACGCATCCTCAGTCAAACGGAATACGGCCGCATCTCGGGCGCGCAGGGCTTGTACATCGTCACGCCCAGCGGCCGATTGATCGCCGGAGTGAATAGTCACTCCAGCGCGGATCGTACGCTCGCTGAAATGCACAAGGGGCTGGAGGCGTACGCCGAGTTATCCAAGTCCGATCGGTTGCTGCCGCGCACTCCAGACTCTCGCACCGATAAGTTGGACCTGCCGATCGAAAATGCTGAGCCGCCGCGCGACGGTCTGGTGCTGCGGATGGTCAGCCGAGGATTGCCGTTTCCAGGCGTTAACGAACGGGACACGCGGCACACGTCCTACTACAAATTGGATCGTGTCTGGTACACGAGAGAACAGGCTCGCGAGTTTCTTCCCGCCGAAATGAAGGTCGGAGCGAAGGCTCGCGTGCGCGGCCCAGCGTTGGCGATTCTGGTGCGTCTTAATCTCGGCGTCTTTATCCAGCCGAATCCGGCCTGGAATGCCGAAGACGTCCGGAGCGCGGTCCTGAACTCGGAAGTCACGGCGGTCAAGGCGGGGATCGTCGACTTGCGGTTCGACGGACAAGCCGAGATGCAAGCTAACCACCAGTTCAACCAGCGATCCTATTCTCCAAAGCTGCTGGGTCGGGCTTCCTACGATACCAATTCTCAGAAGTTCGTGAACTTCGAGCTTTTGGCAGTCGGCACGCACACCATGGGACCTGGTGAACGAGTCGACGGTCCGGCCGCGGCGCCACTCGGAGTATTCTTCACGCTCAACGGCGACAACGCCAATGATGAAGCGGTGCCGCACTACTACCGGCAATACAACTGGATCGCATCGTCCGCCAGTCGAGCACAATGATGACATTACGGCGCTCGATGGGACGAATGGAGCGGCAAACTGCTATAGGACCTATTTGTCCCGCTTGGCTTTCGTTCGAGCTACGTCACAGCGTGACAGCCGACCGCCCCTTGGAGAGTGTTCCGACACGCCGATATAATCCGACCTTGGACAAATCAAAGGCACAGACGGCAATCGGCGAAGGAGAACAGTTGTGGCTGTGAAAGTGGCGATCAATGGTTTCGGGCGCATCGGACGTTTGGTGTTCCGGGCGCTCGTTGAGCAAGGGCTGATTGGGAAGGTGGTCGACGTCGTGGCGGTTGGAGACGTGGTGCCCGCCGACAATCTGGCTTACTTGCTGAAATACGACTCGACCCAAGGGAGATTCCAGGGAGAAGTCGGCCACAAGATC
>CAZFLF010001033.1:0-3193 GCA_964519825.1 uncultured Pirellulaceae bacterium
TTCTTTGTCCTCGTTCTTTGTCCTCGTTCTTTGTCCTCGTTCTTTGTCCTTTGTCCGTGGTCCAACTTCCTTGGTCATTGGTCATTGGGATTTGGTTATTTCGACTGCGTCCTTGGTCATTCGGGCTTGGTCATTTCGACCAGGTCATTTCGATTTCAACCGTTCGCACACTTCAGGCAATGGATATTCGAGGATCGACAATCCTTGTCCTTCGATTTCTCGCAGCCGTCGCCAGCCGCGGCTGACAAGTTCTTCCCGCTGGCTTATGAATTCGTGGTCGAGTCGCCGTTTATCGAAGTCCCCTTCCATCACGACCTGCGGGAAGTCGGCATCGACGATGAACTGCGCCATCGCGGGGTTGCAGCGAATGTGACGCTCGCGGGTCGTGTGCAGCGTCTCTGGATCGAGCATGCCGATCACATAGCGCAGGTAGAGATCGCTGTCGGTGATCGCTTCCACATCACCGCCGCAGACGTCACAGAGGTAACCTTCTTCGCAACGTGCCAAGGTAGAAGTCACTTTGTACCGGAATTTCCAGCAGCCGTGTTCGAGCCCGGTTCATCCTCATCTCCAGTACTCCAGAATTCAGACTCTTCAACCATGTCATATTTCTTCGCGACTTCTGGCTCCGTGGTAACGAGGATCGCATAGTCATCGGCGATGCCGTCGCTTAACTCCAAGACGACGCCGTCACGTTGCATGGCTTCCAATGTGTTCGCCGCCTGACGAAGCGCCGTGATCATTTCGTTCATCGACTTGGTTCGAGTAGTCAGCCATTTGTTTCGCCACAGCGTCACATAACGCTTTCGTCCTTGCGTCCATAGCTCCATAAACTTGTCTCGGACGTATGGATTTAACTGTCGCGAATAATCCGCAGGAAGATTCAGCGTCTTGATCAATTCCAACACATCGGAAAGATCCTTCATGCGACTGGGACTTGTCATTCCCGACGCGAGCTTCAACTCGACAAGAGTTACGAGATTCACGTAGCTGATTCCGTCGGAGATGAAACTTACGTCTTGTGGGTCGGCGAAAATTACCGGCTTTTCTTTGCCGTCTCCCGGATATTCACCGGTCGTCAGGAACTCGATTCGAACCCCCAGCTCCGTATCACGCAAATGCTTGCTGTGCTGGTGCGGTGGGAGATACCCGAGACCCGACAGCTGCTCGTGGATGACTTTGAGATGGTCCTTCGAGACGAGGATGTCAACATCCTCGGTGAAGCGACGCAAACCGTGGTGAAACAATGCCATGCCGCCAACGATCGCATAAGGAATGTTGAGTTCGGCCAATCGTTTCGCAATTTTGCGAAGCGCATCGAAGACGGCGCTTTTCTCTTCAAAATGACGGCTGCCTTCGCTCAATGCCCACCTCGAGTCATTTTTCAATTCTTCTTCATAAATGCGAACGCCGCCTGGGACCGAACCGGGGCGACCCTTCGCAGTAACGTTGTCGCCGATGATCCCGGGACTTAGTGGACTAGCTGGCTCGTGGGGCCCTGTCGAGGAACCGCTCATCAATGCTGCCTCTACCGTGGGAATTGACCGCATTCAACGACAACATCATACGGTGAACTTTGCCGAGTTAATTCTATCAACGCCATTGGCGCGTACGCTACGGCATCGTCCCACAGAGGTATTACCGACGAATCTTGTTTGGAGGCACTGCACTCATCTGAGCGTGGTAACGTCTACGTTGTCGCATTTTGGCCCTGGGGCTATAATTCCGCCCGTTGACGGCATCGGATGGGAGAGAGAGCTGCATTGGTGGAAAAATCGGCGACGAACCAGACTGGACACCAGCCTTCACTGCCGTTTCGCGTGGGACTCGGCCATGACACGCATCGGTTGGCGGAGGGAGGTCCGTTGCGGATCGGCGGCATCGCGGTTCCCCATGACAAACACGCGGTTGGACATAGCGACGCGGACGTGCTGCTGCATGCCGTAACCGATGCGTTGCTGGGGGGAGCGGCCCTGGGAGATATTGGCGAGATGTTTCCCAATACCGATCCGGCCAATCGAGGGCGCGATTCGGCGGAAATGCTGCGGCTGGCGTACGAACGCGTCCGGCAAGCCGGCTTCCGCGTGGTGAACGTCGACTGCATTGTCTTCGCCGAGCGACCGAAGCTCAGCCCGCACAAATCCGCTATCCAACACCGCTTGGCCGATCTATTGGACCTTTCGCCGGCGCAGGTCGGCGTGAAAGCCAAGACCGGCGAAAAGGTGGATGCCGTCGGGAACGAGTTAGCAATCCAGGCACAATGTATCGTTTTGTTAGAAATCACAGAAAGACAAGAACGGACTCTATGAGCACAGCCACCCGTGAGCCGAAGTCACGGCCAGCCCCTCCTCCTATGTCGACGATTCAAGTCTATAGCACCCTGACGAAGCGCAAGGAACCATTCGTACCGGTGAATCCGGGCAAGGTCGGCATCTATCTCTGCGGCCCGACCGTCTACAAGGAAGCCCACATCGGCCACATGGTCGGCCCGGTCATCTTCGACACGATCAAACGGTTTCTCGTGTACTGCGGATTCGACGTGACGTGGGTGGTGAACATCACCGATGTCGACGACAAGTTGATCCAACAACAGCATGAGCGCGGCATCCCGATGGCCGACATCGCCGCCGAGATGACGCTCGATTACGTGAATAATCTACGGGCGTTGGGGGTCGATCAGATTGACCACATGCCGAAGGCCACCGAACACATGGCCGGCATCATCGAGTTCACGCAGTCGCTGATCGCCAAGGGATTCGCCTACCCAGTGGATGGCGACGTCTTTTTCGACGTGACCCGCAATCCCGAGTACGGCAAGCTGAGTAACCGCTCGGCCGACGATCAACAGGGTGAAGGGGGCGCCGCCGGTTCCAAAAAGCGTTCCCCCGGCGACTTCGCGTTGTGGAAGGGAGCGAAACCCGGCGATCCGGCTTGGGACAGCCCGTGGGGTCGAGGTCGTCCAGGTTGGCATATCGAATGTTCAGCCATGAGTCGCGCGATCCTCGGCGAGACATTCGATATCCACGGTGGCGGGCTCGATCTGCTCTTTCCGCACCACGAGAACGAACTCTGCCAGAGCGAATGCCGACACGGCAAACCGATGGTGAAGTATTGGTTGCACAACGGCCTGCTCCGTAAGTCCGAGGCGGGAAAAATTGGCGGCAAGTCGGATCGAGAGGCGGGGCAGCCGGAG
>CAZFLF010001034.1:0-3192 GCA_964519825.1 uncultured Pirellulaceae bacterium
GCCCTCAACACCATCGACGCCGCCGGTCCCACCAGCAGCGTCGCCGCCCTGCCGACATCCAGCCCGGCCAGCTTCAACGTGAGTTGGTCCGGCAACGACGACACCGGCGGCTCCGGCATCGCCACCTACGACGTGCTCGTCTCCGACGACGGCGGTCTGTTCACGCTATTTCAGCAGGCCGCTGGCTCGGGCTCGGCGACCTTCACGGGCGTCTCCGGACATACCTACAGCTTCTACAGCGTGGCGATCGACAACGTGGGTCATGTCGAGCTTGTGCCGGCAACGGCGGATACGCAGACCTCCATCGAAGGGAACAATCCGCCCGTGCTGGTCAACCCCGGCAACCAGGCGCTGGACGAGGAGACGGGATTGAACTTCACGCTATCGGCGACCGACACCGACGTTGTGGACGGTTTGGCCGACACGGTCAGCTACTCGCTCGTCTCGGGCAGCCTCCTGGGAATGACGCTTGACAGCGGGACCGGCGCGTTCAGCTGGACTCCAACCGAATCGCAAGACGGTCAGCATGTGGTCGTGTTCCGCGCCAAAGACAATCACGACGCTGCTGGAACTGATCAGACGGTCACGATCACCGTCAACGAAGTAAACGATCCGCCGGTGCTGGCGAACCCGGGGAACAAGTCCCTGGATGAGAAGACCGAACTGAGTTTTTCGCTGACTGCCACGGATGGGGACATCGTTGCGGGAGTCGCGAACAACTTCATCTATTCGATTGTCAGCGGCAGCCTGCCGGGGATGACGCTGAATGGTGCGACGGGCGCATTCAGTTGGACGCCGACCGAGGCTCAGGACGGTCAGCATGTTATCGTGTTCCGTGCCAAAGACAATCTCGACCTTGCGGGGACCGATCAGTCGATCACGATCGTTGTCGTTGAGGTGAACGATCCGCCGACCACAATCAGCCTCGCGGGATCATCGCTCAAGGAGAATATCTCCGGAGCAACGGTGGGAACGCTGTCCGCGACCGACCCGGATGACGGGCAGACCCACACATTTACGACTGCCGACCCGCGGTTTGAGATTGTTGACACTACACTGAAGTTGAAGCTCGATGCGTTCGTAGCCGGCGCGACTGTCAGTGTTGAGGTGTCGGCGACCGACTCGGGCAATCCGCCGCGGGCGACAACACAGACAATCGTCATCGACGTGATCGCGAATCCTCGCGCTTGGCAAAACGTGGCGCAGCCATTCGATACCAACGGCGATGGTCAGGTCGTCCCGCTGGATGCGCTGCGAGTCATCAACCTGCTAAACGATCCCACAATTCTTCTTGAGCCCGACGGCAGCTTACCTCAATCGCGTCCAGCCAATTCGACGTTGTCATTTTTCGACGTGAATGGCGACGGATTCTGTACACCGAATGACGTGCTTAGGATCATCAACTTCCTGAACGGCGTGGGCGGTGAAGGAGAAGCGAGCCCGCCAGCCGGTGATTTCTTCGTGGAATCACTGGTCTTCGACATGCCCTCCGGTCTGACTGGGCTGGTCCACCCGAGAAGTTCCGCGACATCGCGTCGCGGTATTCCGTCAGTCGCCAACAACCTGTCGGCAACCGTCACTGTCGCGCGAACCGAAAGCGACAAGCCGCAACGACCTGCTGGAAAAACTCGTGATCTCGAATCGGAAGTTGATGCCATCCTGGACGAGATCGCCGACGATGTGACGCGGGCCTTGTTGGACTCTTGAGGGCAACAATCTGACCGTGCGGTATCTTGCGTGCATCGGGCGGCGATCGTCTGCGAGTTGTAAGGCCGGCGAGTGGGTGAGGAGGCCGCACACGTCGGTCAGCGCACGACACAGACTCGTGAAAGGAGGTTCGATGACTCAGGATGAACAGACCGCTGCTTTTTGCCGCAATAATGGCTGCCTCGGTCAATGGATTACGTAGTCGCGACGGACACTCACCGGCCCACTACGACCGTGCGAAAGTCGATTCGCGCGGGGCATGGTAGTGGACGGCCAGATGCGGTGTTTCGAGTCGCTTCTGGCCCGTGGCGAGCGATCGCACACCGGCCTCGACCAATCCGGTTGTCAGTAATGTGCGCTCGATCGGATATGGCGATTTCCCCGTCAAGAACGTCTCTTCCGCCTTCGACATTAACGAAGCCGAGTAGACGACGTTGGGAGTCGGCGGCAGGTGGAAGAGCGTCGAGAGTGGCTCCACTGTCCCTTTCAGCCGAGCGGCGAACGTGAAGTCGCCGATCAGCCCGTTCATCATCAGCATGGTCGCCTTCACGCCGTCGGCATACTCGAAGCGGTACGCGATCGGGTCCTTGACCCACTCGCGGATTTGAGCCGGGGTCGGATAGCGATGGCTGAACATGTCGGGCTGAGCCAACGTGTGGCTGCGCGACAGGCACGCTTCGAACAGCCGCGGATCCCAGCCGCCGCCGGACCAACCGCCGGTTTCCATCGCTTTCCAGACGGCGTCGCCGCGCAGTGCCTGCATTGCGACCACTCCGGTTTCGCCACTGCGCCGCCGTTCGGCCATGCACTGGATCACTTCCAGAGCGTGAAAGTCGTAGCTGTCGACGCTGCCAACCGAGACGCTCAGCAGTTCGTCGACCTCGGCCCCGTACGGCATGTCGATCGCCGGCATCCGCCAGGTGACCGGCAGCGACGAACCGGCCGTGAACGCGAACTTCAGCTCGCGCGAAATCTCAACCATCTCCTTGGCCCATTCCCATTTCCACGACAGATGTTTGTCGTTGAAGACCGGGACCGCGCGGCCGTCCTGGCGAAAGACGTCGGTCACCTGTTTGAAGAACTCGTAGCGCGGATATTTCGTCTGCCCGTACTCGCTCTTCGGATAGTTGCCGTGCTCGCCAATGATCAGCACGGCATCGACCGCCAGCTTGTCCCCACCACAACGGAGCGTCTCGGCAATCGTCGGATAAATCGGGAAGCCGAATTCTTCAGAACGTTTGCGACTCAGGTCATTCTCGGGCTTCTGATCGACATACGCCGCGACCACATCCAGCGGCGGCCGATGCCAGCGGCCATTGATCGGATAGCCGACGAGAAACCGCTCAGCCATGTGCCAGGCGTGGGAATGGTAGCGCCACTCGGTGGTCACCACGGCCAAGCGTTTGCGTTGGCTTGAAACGGGGTCGGTCGCGAACGTGTGCGATCCAAGGGTAAGGCCGGCGCCGACCGTGCCGAGAAACGTTC
>CAZFLF010001035.1:0-3184 GCA_964519825.1 uncultured Pirellulaceae bacterium
TACGGAGTTGGTGCGCGCCGAAGCCGAACTCCGGCAGGCCCGCGATACGGCCAACGCCGCCAACCGTGCGAAAAGCGAATTCGTTGCCAATATGAGCCACGAAATTCGCACGCCGATGAATGGGATTATCGGCATGGCAGAGTTGTTGTCCGATACGACGTTGTTGCCAGAGCAGCGTGAGTATCTGGGCATGATTCGACAGTCTGCTGATTCGCTGCTGCGGTTGCTGAACGACATCCTCGATTTCTCAAAGATCGAGGCTGGCAAAATGGAGCTCGAATTAATCTCATTCGACCTGGGCGACTGCGTGGAAAGGACAGCGCAAACGTTGGCGACACGTGCCGCGGAGAAGGGGCTCGAGTTGGCTTGCCGTGTCGACCCGATGATTCCCGAGCGATTGACCGGCGACCCGGGGCGGCTTCGCCAGATCATCGTGAACCTCGTCGGCAACGCGATCAAGTTCACGAACCACGGCGAGGTTGTGGTGGAGGTCAACGCTCAGACACGAATGGACAGTCGAATCATTGTCCACTTCTCGGTACGCGACTCAGGCATCGGGATCCCCAGAGAAAAACAGCAAACCATCTTCGAGGCTTTTACGCAGGCCGATGCCTCGACCACGCGGAAATTCGGAGGCACGGGACTCGGGCTGGCAATTGCTTCGCAGCTGGTGCGACTGATGGGTGGAAGTATTTGGGTGGAGAGCGAACCCGGCGAGGGAGCAACGTTTCACTATACCGCCGACCTTGGGATCTCGGAGAAGCAGCCAGCGAGCAAACATTTCCAGCGATCATCATTGTCGGGTTTGCCAGTCCTGGTCGTTGACGATAACGCCACCAACCGCCGCATTCTCGAAGAAATGCTCAAGAGCTGGCATCTTCAACCGTGCGTTGCGGATGGCGGCGAGGCGGCGCTGACCGAGATGCAGAGAGCGGCGAACGAAGGCCGACCGTACCGGCTCGTATTGCTCGATTGCATGATGCCCGGAATGGACGGCTTTTCACTGGCTGAGTTGATTGGCGGCAATGGGGCTTTGAATAGCCCGACCATGGTGATGATTTCGTCCGCGACACGGCCTGGCGATGCCGAACGATGCCGCCGACTGGGCATCGTTCGCCATATGACGAAGCCTGTCATCAAGTCCGAATTGTTCAATACCATTTGCGACGCGCTCGACAGACACCAAGGCAGCACGGTGGCCGAACCTCCCGATCTGCCAAAACGGCGAGGACCCGCGCTGCATATTTTGTTGGTGGAAGATGGCGTCGTGAACCAACGCGTGGCGACCGGATTTTTGGAGCGATTTGGACACAAAGTAACGGTCGCGGGAAACGGCCAGGAAGCGATTGACACCTTGGCTCAAGGGTCGTTTGACATGATTTTGATGGATCTGCAAATGCCGATCATGGACGGCCTGGAAGCCACGGCCGTGATTCGTGAACGAGAACAGGCGTCGGGCGGGCGCATCCCGATCATCGCGATGACAGCGGCCGCGATGAAGGGGGATCGTGAGCGATGTCTGGCAGGCGGCATGGACGCCTATGTTTCCAAACCGATCGATCCGGAAGAACTCTTCAAAGCCATTGCGGACCGGGTTGCTGAGAGACCTTGCTCGGGTACGGATGCAGCTTCGCTCACGACACGGGCTGACAGCGCCAGCGAAATCGAGCAGGTCATTGATTTCGAAGCCGCGTCCCAGCAGATCCCGGGCGGAGTTGAAGGTGTGCGAAGTCTGGCCGAGATTTTCCTCCAAGAATGTCAGCTACTGACCGGCGAAATTCGACAAGGGATCTCGTCTGGAGACGCGAAATCGCTGCGCCGCGCCGCTCACACACTCAAGAGTTCGGCAGAGATATTTGCCGCCCAGCAGTTGGCATCCATCGCCTGCGAAATCGAGCAATTCGGAGCGACCGAACAGATCGACGATGCTGAATCGCGCCTGCCAGCTCTCGAGCGGGCGGCGGACCAGGCCTGCCAAGCAATGCGCTGCTGGTTGAGTTAGTTGGTTCGGGGTCGCGTGCGAGTTACACCGCGATTGGCGGAACGGCATATTCACTGTGACGGTGGAATCTGAACTACCCCACTCGTGGTCCTTGAACCAGGCTAACATTCGCTTCCAGCCGTCGGCGGCTTTGTCGGGGCGATAAGTGGCGCGGTAGTCGGCATTGAAGCCGTGGGATGCGTCGGTGTAGAGGATGAGCTCGCACGGCCTCCTCGCGTCGTTCAACGTTTCTGCGATACGCCAGTGGTGATCCTTCGATTCAGCGCCTAGTTAACTTGAGGGTACACTTCCAACACATGTAAAACGGGCCTCCAATTCGATTGGCATGCGTTTGATCAAACTTGAGCGTGGCGCGCGAAGCAGATGGTCCAATGAGGAAACCAAACTTGCTCAGGCCGTCATAACCCTGCGCGGACTCAATATCGAAGAAGGTACTAATTGTACGAAGCGCCCTACGAGTAAATGGCCATTCCCATTCTCGGTCTGTTTGGAACGGTCGGTAAATAATACGAGCGACGCGATTGAATGGATCGGTTTGCAGAGGATCCGTGCTGATGACGAAACCACCTGGCCGAATAACGCGGCGCAACTCAGTGAGCATGACCGAAAGATACTTGAAATGATGGAGCACACTGTGGGCATAAACAACGTCAAAATAGCCATCAGGCCATTCGTTCGCCAAGAAATCTAGAACGTACGCACGAGCCTTGTCAGCCAGTCCAGCAGCTGTCAGCTTCGACTGAAGGATTGCAATTTGTGACGGTGATAGGTCGATTGCGTGATACTCACGACTTCCTCCAGCAATTTCAAGGGATAATGGATTACCTGACGCTGCACCTAGGTCAAGGACTCTTGACTCGCTGAGATCACCCATCCAGCAACGATGGAGCGCATTGATAGATTCCGCAAGTCCCGACTCCCTTCCCTTCCGTTGGACAAAGCGTCGCATCTTTGTCCACAGATTTGTTGCTGCGTTTGCCGCCTTTTCTTTGTCAGAGTGTTCAGCGGCTGCCTCGGCACGAGATTCGTAAAACGCTTCTTGTCGCTGATTAATTCGCAGCATTCGGTCCCGTGCTGCTTGGGCGTCATCTTTGCACTCCGTTTGGTTTTTAGATTCTGCTGTCATTGACAAGCGATTTGGGTACGGTGCCAGTTAATGGGGCAGAAACGAACGGGCGGGAG
>CAZFLF010001036.1:0-3181 GCA_964519825.1 uncultured Pirellulaceae bacterium
CGAGGAAGGTTCTTCCTTGCGTTTCGAGCAGAGCATGCTTGATCGCCACCTCGACCGCCTCGGTTCCCGAATTGGCGAAGACAACGCAATCGTCGCGCTCGGTGCGTTGTGCCAGCTCGTCTGCCAGCTGCTCGGCGAAGCCGCGATGGGAACCCTGCACATGATTCGGGCGGCCGACCGCCAGAAGTCGGACCGCTTCCGCGACGAGTGCAGGGTGATTGTGTCCCAGGAGCAGCGTGCCGTACCCCGCGACCAGATCAAGAACTTCGATCTCCGCTCCATGCTCATCGGAATAGTAAACGAAGTCACCGCAACCTCGGTCATACGAAACATCGAGCCCCAGAGATCGTAGGACCTGACCAATCCCTGGCTTAGACCGCTGCTCGTCGCGCGATCGGCACGTGCGGTTCACCGGCAGTTGTTCGTCCAGATCCATTGACACCAAACACCTGCTGCGAGCCGTCAACGCAAAAGGTGTGCATCCGGCCGCGATTGAGAACGGAACCGCCACGTTAGCATCCCCGCATCAGATGAACATTTCCTATTCGGGCTGAGGCGAAGAACGATCCAGGCTTGGGGCGGTCGGCATCTTACCAATGTGCCCCCTCGCGGCAAAGCATCCGGGAATTGTGGTTCCGCTACCGGGACAATGCCGCGAAGCGGCGGGAAACGTGAGTCGAGACGGAGTTGCCGTTCGCGACCACAATGAAGGCCGCCGCGTCGGGGATCGTCTCGATCAACTGCAGGCCTTTTTCAGGTCCTAGGACGCTGACCGCAGTGGCGAGGCTGTCTGCTTCAATGCCCGTTTTGGCAATCACTGACACGCTGCTGCGCTGCGTCAGTCCATAACCGGTTTTCGGATCGACGATATGCGAGTATCGGCGGCCGCCAATTTCAATGAACTGGAATGCGTCGCCCGAAGTCGACACGGCGGCGTTCGCGACCCACACCGAGCGACTCGGCTTGCCACCCGGTTCCAACGGCGCAATATCGATCTTCCACGCTGATTCACCCGGTGGTGGATCGCCAACCGTAATGTCTCCGCTGGCGTTGACGAGTGCTCGAGTGATACCGAACTTAGCAATCTCGCGCAACGCTTCATCCGCCGCGTAGCCCGGAACGATCGCGCCGAGGTCAATCCGCATTTGCGGGCGCTGTAATTCGACTGTGCGATCTTGCCGGTTGACGACCAGATGGCGAAAGCCCACCGCCTGCTGGGCGGCTCGGATACGTTCCGGATCGGGTGGCTGATGATTGCGGCGAGCTCGTCGCCACAATTTGGTCAGCGGTCCAACAGTAACGTCAAACGCTCCATCGGTTTTCTCGCTCAGCCGTTGAGCGAGGTCCAAAACTTCGGCCAGCTCCTCGCTCACCGCAACTGGCGCGGCCGTCGGAGCCTGGTCGCACAGACGACTGACTTCGCTGTCCGTGTCGTAATCGCTGAAAATGCCGTTCAACGCCTCAATACGGGCAAACGCAGCGCTGAAGGCCCGGTTTGCGACCGCTTCGTCCGGTGCGTACAATACGACACCGAATGACATGCCCATGTGAATCTGGGTTTTTTCGTAGCGGGTAAGGTTAGTATCAGCTAATCCGGCCACCGTCAACAAAGTCCCCAGAATCGTCACCAGCCCGCCATAGTGCATGAACTTGCTCCGGTACAACTCGTGCTAGTTTCGTAACACAGCCTAGTGCTCCTCAACGCTTAGTTTTGGGGTTCAAGCGCGGTCGAAACCCGAAGCGTCAGCGAGGGGAAAGCCACAATTTGCGCCTTCCCTCGCTCACGCGTCGGGTTACGATGCTCAACTGAACGCCAATCTTTAGCTGTAAAAGAGCACTAGTCCGGAAAGGACCGCCGCGGATGCTTCACCGAATTCGCCTAGTCCGCCTACCAATTCTACGTAGCACGGCGGCGTTTGCCATGCTGTTCGCCATCCTGGTTGTGCCGTCGTCCGGATTGCTCGCCGAAGATGGGGCGGTACTGGCCGTTGATAATGCAAATGCCAAGTCCGTTCAGGAGATGAAGGTGTACACGGAATTGGTTGAACGGACCGACTCGAAGCTGGAAATGCTGCCGATCGCCGGTGGCGAATTCACCATGGGCAGCCCGGCATCCGAGGCGGGGCGACAGGATGATGAAGGTCCCCAGCATCCCGTGAAGGTCGCGCCGTTTTGGATGAGCAAATTTGAGATCACCTGGGATGTCTACGAAATTTGGATGTTCGATCTCGACATCCAACGCCGCGAATTGGCGAAGGCCGAACCGAACGGTCGCGACAGGGCCTCCGAAGAGTACACGCTTTCCCAGCCGACTTCGCCGTACACCGACATGACGTTCGGCATGGGTAAGAAGGGCTACCCGGCGATTTGCATGACTCAACTGGCGGCCCGCACGTTCTGCGATTGGCTGTCGGCTAAAACCGGCCGCTATTACCGGCTGCCGACTGAGGCCGAATGGGAATACGCTTGCCGCGCGGGAACCAAGACGGCCTATAGCTTCGGCGACGATGCGGGTCAGCTGGGTGACTACGCCTGGTATTTCGACAATGCCGGAGAAAAGTACCACCCGGTCGGCAAGAAGAGGCCGAACCCGTGGGGCCTGTACGACATGCACGGCAACGTCTGCGAGTGGGTTCTCGACCAGCATACCACCGACTTTTATGGTTTCTCGGGAGCCAAAGTCACCGTCAATCCGCTGGCTTGGCCCAAGAAAGAATGGAGCCGAGTAGTGCGCGGCGGTTCCTGGCAGGATGATCCGGAGCAGCTTCGAAGTGCGGCGCGATTGAAGTCCGTCGAAGCCTGGAAGCAGCAGGACCCACAGCTACCCAAGAGCATTTGGTATCTGACCGATGCGTTGCACGTCGGCTTCCGCGTTGTACGGCCGCTCGAAACGCCTTCTACGGAGGAACGCCAGGCGAAGTGGGATCGGCACGAACCCTTCGAAGACCGCAAGCGAGGCCGTTGATTGCGGGCACTCAGTCGCGGACTTATGCTTATGCTACCGACTTTCAAATAAACGTCCTTACAAGTAAACCTCGCGCACATCTCAGCACCCGACACTGGAGATTCACTAATGGCGGATAAATTGCGTCCCAACGACTCCCAAATGGCTTCACGCCGTGATTTTATCAAGGCCTCTTCGGCTCTGGTTGCCGGTGGCGCAGTCGCCGGATCGTTAAGC
>CAZFLF010001037.1:0-3168 GCA_964519825.1 uncultured Pirellulaceae bacterium
TCGGCAGATCGGAATTGACGTGGCGGCTGGCGTTGCGAACTCGCGGCATTGAACTTCATCCGTGTGACTCCATCCGTGTGCGTAGTCTTTTAATTCCAGAATTGCACACGGATGAATGCACAAATGGATAAAGAGGAACGCTTCACCCAGCCTGCTTAGACTCAGCGCAGGAGCATTTGCTTGGCTTTGGATTGGATTTCTCGATTGGGGTGTTCCAGCAACTGTTGCTCACGTTTTCGTCCTAGTTGCTCTCGTTTCACGCGCCCTTTTTCCAGGGCCTCGAGCAATGCCAGACATCGTTCGGGAGTCCGGACTAGCCCGTCCAGCGCCAGCTCGCGGTTGTGGTTGGAATAATGGTCCATCCCACTGAGCAACGCATCGGTGGCCTGCGGATGTTGCACGTCTGCCGTCCCGCTGATCGCACCCATTTGCAATTCGTCGTGCATACCTTTCGCCAAGTACTTGCTCAGTTGCTCGCCTCGTAGATTCCACGGCCCCATCGCGACCATTCGCAGCGCGTCATAACGAGTCCCAGTCGGAACCTTCTCGTCCTCCAGCATGGCGGACGCGAGTTCCACGGTCCGCTGCCACCGAGCAACGAGGATCCCGTCGATCTTCAACACCGCTTCGAGTCGTGACTTTGGCCAGTCGCCCGATTGACTGACGCCATTGATGAGTCCGCCACCAATCACGACTGACTGCCAGTCGCGGAGGGGCTGACCTCCCAGCGGCAGTGACACGTTCAGCACCGCTCGAAGTTCTTCCGTTTGATTTCGCTTTCCGCAGGCGATGGCCACGCGCCAGATCCACGGAATCCGCCGGTACTCTTCTGTGGCATCGCGAGGCAAATCGGACACCAGTGCTGCGATGATTTCCGCGGACTGTTGCGGATGATCGGCGATCAACTTTTGTCGCGCGTCGGCCGGCAGCGCGTCGTCGAGTATCTGCCGCGCAATCGCCGCCGCGTCGGCCGACGGAACGACAGCTCCGGCCGGGGCCGCCACGACACTTGTCGGTTTCGTTCCAGTAGGCACAAGATGCACGCCGCGCAAATCGAACAACGCGGAGCGGGTCTTTTCACCGTCGTAACGCACCGTCAGATAGCTGCGTCCGGCCGGCAGTTCGACCGATCCAATTCGGAGGAGACGATAGCTTGACCACGCGCCAGTCGACGCGACCACGCCGCGAATCGACGGCTCGGCTCCATCCAAACGATAGCCGTTTCCGGCCGATTCGCCGGGACAAGCGTAATCGAAGTACACGTCGTAGCTCGCACTGGAGGGTACTTGCACTTGCCAACCTGCGTAGTCAGCCGCTCCGTGCCAATAACCGATGTTCTTGAACGGTGAATTGGACTCGAAGATGATTTCACCGCCGTAGATCTCGGCCGTCGTGGCCAGCAGCGGCAATGCGCCGTGCTGGTCAGGTGTTATGATCCGGGGTTGATTACCGGCGAACGACTTTGGCGGAAGTCGTGGCGGCAGCAAATAGGCGATGACGTCCGCAATTTCCTGCTGCGTGACGTCCTTTTCTAATCCCTCCGGCATGACTGACTTGCCTGTGGCCCGCAATTCGTCCAGTTCGTTCCGAAGCAATACGTGATCTTTTCCACCTTGTTCGCGCAGCGTGACGCTGTTGCCCGCTTCGTTGACCAGCAACCCCGAAACGATCCGTCCGTCGGCGAGTGTCGCGGCATAGCTCACGTACCGGCCGTCGACATCGCGATTCGGATCGAGAATGGCCAACAGCAGCGATGCCGGCGACTTGTTGGTCAAAGCTGCAAGATCGGGTCCGACTTGAAATCCAACTCCATCGAGTTGATGACAAATAGCGCAGCGTTTTTGATACACCTCACGACCGCGTTGTTTGTCGCCGGCCAGCGACACAACAGGCTGCCACGCCGCCATCAGTTCCTTGCGGTCCGAGGTCGTCGAGCCGGCCAGCAATCGCTCGGCGCGGTGACGAACCGTTTCGTTGTTGTGAGCCAGCAATCGCTGCCGCCGCGCCGCGTCAAAATCGCCAGCTTTCACAGCGCCGGTTTCGACTGCGGACAACAACTCGGCCAACCACTCATCGCGTGCCAGCAACGCATCGAGTAGCTCGGCTCGCAAACGGGGCGTCGCATCGGACCACCTTGCGAGCAAGATCTGCGGCGCATTCACGCCGGCCAGCCGCGCGACTCCCGGCACGGCGGCGGACTGCACAGCCGGCGAGAAACGGGTGCTCAGCGCCGCGGCAAGTTGCACAACATCGTTTTCCGCAAGTTTTGCCTGACCGAGCAGCGATTGCGTCGCCGGTCCCGCGGCACGACCAATCAGTCCGATCGCCGCAATTCGCAAATCGTCGGCCGTTCCATCAGCGCCAAGCGATTTTCGCGCCGTGGCGTAATTCTCCGTGACCTGTTGCCGGGTTTCAGCCGACAGACCCGCACCCAGACCAAGTTGCCGGCGATCGGCCGCGTCTAGTACCCGCGCTAAAGTCGTCCACCGCCAACTCGCTTGTTTCCCGTCTAAGTCGCTGGTGATTTGTCCAAGGACCGCACCCACCGTTGCCTCGTCGCCGGTCGCAGCCGCAACGGTCAACAGCGATTCGATCATCTTGTTCGGCCGGCGAGACTCGGATTGCGTCAGGGCATTTCGCAGCACGGGGACTACATTGTCCGGCCGAATCGAACTCAGCACGGCGCTATTCAAGTACTCGTCGTTGCCGGGTCGCATTCCCAGGGTCGCGAGTGCCGTCGCGGCTCGCTCATCTCGACATTCGCCCAGCGTATACGCCAACTGCAAGCGAACTTCTGCAGCGGGATCATCCACGAGCCGCAACACGGCCATCAACAACTCGGGAGAGTTATTCAGCAACGGCTCGCTTAATCGCACACCGTGACGCCGCACTTCGGGCGTCTTGTCTTCGATCAGTGGCAGAATCTGACGAGGCTGCAACTGGCGGAGCCCCTCCAACGTCGATGCCGCTTGCACTCGTGCGGCAGGCCAGTGGCTGGCTTGCAGGATTCGAGAGAGCTCCTCGGCGGCCGCAGTGGCTCCTCGCAGCACGAGCATTTGTTGCGCAAGATCACGCTGCACGCCGTTGGGGCTGTCGATGGCCACCGCGAGTTGCTCGTCCGTCAAGCGATCCATGCGGAGTGGCCGGCGTGCCGGTTGATTTCGTCCG
>CAZFLF010001038.1:0-3160 GCA_964519825.1 uncultured Pirellulaceae bacterium
TGCTCAAAAAGACCGGCGCCGGCAACCTGTTCATGGTCTTCGGCGAACCGGATCTAGAGATCAAGAAACAGAAGGACGGGCAGATTGTTGTCGAGATAAAGGGACTGGACGTCTACGATCCGACGACAGGCGCGATCCGCAATTCTTCCACCGACGATATCGCCTGCTGGTTCATCGACACCAACTACAACGGCGAGAGCTTTTTCGTGCGCCACGCCTACTTCACCGGGGCCGATGAACCCTACGACAAGCTCAAACGAGCGCTCCGAGCAGACATCGACGAAGCCGCCTGGAGCAGTCTTTACAGCGCGACGAGCCGCCCATTCGCCAAGCCCGAATCCGGTAAGTTCGCCGTCAAGGTCATCAACCATTACGGCGACGAAGTCTTGAACGTCTACTCCGCCTGACGCGGCTCAATACGCCAGCCAAGTGACTCCGCGGAGACAAATTCAAAAATGGAGACCGGGTTCGCGTTGTTGGACAGGTTGCCGAAGTCTCGTTCTGCCAACAAGGCATTACGATCGAAGTGAAAAGCATTAAGAAAGTAAAATGAAAAAGCGACTTGGCGGGGTCGAGAGTCTTTTCAGCAGCTAAATCGTTTAACCGCAAGCCGCAGGCGAACGCCCATTGAGCGATTTGGAGTGCGGTGGCTTGACTCCGCTTTGGATTGCGCGAAGTTGGACGCCTGTTTCAACGAAAGCGGCGTCAAGCCACCGCACTCCAAAGCGCTCGCCTGCGGCTTGCGGTTAAACGATTCGGCTGATCAATAGGTCTTGCGGTCCGCAGCGGGAACAGATTTTGTCGGCGGCGTTACGCCTGCGGCGAGCATCACTCGACGCAGGGCGGCAATGGTCTCAAACGAAGGTTTGAAGTTTCCAACTCGGTAACCCTCGGCAATCGACAGGGGCGTCCAACCGTATTTGTCCTTTTGGTTCCAGATCTCGATTCTGGCACCTTTGTCGGCGAGGAACTGCACGACCTTCGGCAGGCTCTTGTAAGCCGCGCCATGCATGGCGGTTTCGCCGTTAGTGTCGACCGCATTCACGTCGCCACCGAGCTCCAATGCCAGCTGGACAGCCTCCAACACCTCAGCCTCAGTTCCGGCTTCTTCACCTGGAGCGCGAGTTCCAACTCCGGCCGCCGCCATGAGAGGCGTGCAGTTATCGGCGTTCGGGAGCAATGGATCGGCGCCAAGCTCGACGAGTGTTCGCATCAACGGGACGTCCGCTGTCACGGCTGCCAGCAGAAACGGTGTTGCGCCGACCTTGCTGAGAATCCCTCGTCCCGACGCCCCTTTCTTCAGTTGCAGGTTCACATTTGCTCCATGTGCCACCAGCTCCCTGACGAACTGCGAACTACTCAAATTCCCGGACCCAATCGGAGCTGGGTCGCCATCTTCTCCATCGCCGCGGTTCGGCTTGCGGACCCAAGTGATAGTGTGGAGCGCCGCGAAGCCCGAACGTTGATCATTTGGATCAGCGCCCGCCTTGAGCAAAGCTACAGCCAGTTCGAAATGACCGTTTTCTACAGCCAGGATTAATGGGCTGCTCCCCGCGCTGGGAGCCCTTCCGGAAGACTTCTTGGGCTGCATGATCTCGTTTACGTCGGCTCCTGCTTTGAGCAGAATCTCGACGACGTCCGCCCGGCCTTCCCGCACGGCGAACAACAAGGGAGTGAATCCGGAGGGCAATGGGGTGCGGAAATCCGCACCAGCCTCGAGCAGCGATTTCACAACACTCGCATGACCGTCCGCCGCCGCCCACATCAGAGCCGTTTGGCCTCGTCGTTCCTTCGCATTCACGTCGGCTCCGCGCGAAAGCAGGGCTCGCACGGCGCCGAGCACTCCCGTACGCGAGGCGGTCATCAAAGCCGTTTCACCGCCGTGCAGCTTCGTGTTCGGATCGGCTCCCGCCTCAAGCAGCAACTCGACGATCGCCTGATTCCCGTTCATGCAGGCCAACGAGAGGGGCGTCACGCCATAGCGGTTGGTAGCTTGCACATTGGCCCGGGATTTCACCAAAAGTTCCGCGGTTTGCAGATCGTCGTGGTAGGCTGCCCAATGGAGCGCGGTCATTTCGTCGACTTGGGCTCCGTCGACATTGGCCCCCGCTTGGAGCAGCGCGCGAACGCCCGCCCGATCGTTCTGTTCCGCTGCATCCGCCAGCGGAGTGTCAGGGCCCGATGCCCTGGAGCTGGCGGTAAACAGAAGCAGCGCCAGTCCGCATACAGTGAATCGTCTCAACCCCATTACGATCGCTCCTCGTCCCTTTGTACTCCGGCTCATCGGCTTCGAATTACATCGACAGTGGCTCGAACAGTTCATCGACCTTGCCTTGGCTATCTGCGAACGAGTCGAGACGGACACCAACTTTGTCGAGCAGTGTCAGATGAAGATTGGCGAGTGGAGTCGGTTTCGCATATTTGATGTGACGCCCTCCCTTCATCCTCCCTGCTGCGCCGCCGGCGACTAAAATCGGCAGGTTGGTGTGGTCATGCACGTTCGGGTTTCCCATCCCGCTGCCATACAGATAGAGCGAATGGTCCAGCAACGAGCCGTTCCCCTCCGGCGTGGACTTCATTTTCTGAAGGAACTCGGCAAACAGCGACACGTGAAACTGATTGATCTTGGCTACTTTCGCAATCTTGTCCGGATCATTCCCGTGATGGGTGAGTGGATGATGCGCATCGGCGACGCCGATCTCGGGATAGGTTCGGTTGCTGGTTTCGCGAGCAAGCTGGAAGGTGATCACCCGAGTGACATCTCCCTGCAGCGCGAGCACCTGCAGGTCGAACATCAGCCGAGCGTGGTCGGCATAGCTGGCCGGCACGCCCACCGGGCGATCCAGATCCGGCAGCGGATTGTCCGCCGCGTCGGCCTCGGACTTCTGAATGCGCCGTTCCACTTCTCGGACAGTATCGAGATACTGACTGAGTTTGGCACGATCGGCGGGGCCAAGTTTGTTTTGCAGGCGAGCAATCTCGTCGGTGACCGAATCGAGCAGGCTGGCGCGTTTCTTGAGGGCGGCGCGACGGTCCGCAATGCTTCCCCCCTCGCCGAACAGCCGCTCAAAAACGATCCGTGGGTGCGCTTCAGCCGGAAGGGGCGTCGTCGGCGACGACCACGACAGATTGTTCTGGTAAACGCAGGCGTAGCCGTTGT
>CAZFLF010001039.1:0-3157 GCA_964519825.1 uncultured Pirellulaceae bacterium
AAGATCGCGAGAAATTTGCGAATTTGCTGGTTCGCCTGGGACTGAAGCAACCTGCCAACGGGATCGCCCGCACCATGCAACAGGCGCGGGGGGAGGTCGCTCGCATTGGTTATCCGTGTCTCGTTCGCCCCAGCTTTGTACTGGGGGGCCGTGCGATGGAAATCTGTTACGACCACAGCCAGTTCGAGCGATTCGTGCTGGAGGCATTTATCGCCGCTCAGGGGCAGCCGGTCTTGATCGACCGCTTCCTGGAAGACGCCACCGAAGTCGACGTCGACTGCATTGCCGATGGCCACGATGTCGTGGTGATGGGGGTCATGGAACATATTGAGGAGGCGGGCGTCCATTCCGGCGATTCAGCGTGCGTGATTCCACCGTACAGCCTCCCTGGTCCCGTCGTCCAGGAGATTCGCGAAGCCACTGTGGCGATGGCGAAGCGGTTGCGAGTGATCGGGTTGATGAATGTCCAGTTCGCCGTCAAGAAGGAAGACGGCAAAATGAACGTCTACGTCCTCGAGGTAAATCCGCGAGCTAGCCGTACCGTGCCATTTGTGGCCAAAGCCACGGGTGTTCCCATCGCCAAACTCGCCACCAAAGTCATGGCCGGCATGACGCTCGCCGAGTTAGGAATCACGCGCGAACCCATTCCGGCTCGTGTCTCGATCAAAGAAAGCGTGTTTCCGTTCCGCAAATTCGCCGGCGTCGATATCGTCCTCGGCCCGGAAATGCGTAGCACCGGCGAAGTGATGGGGGTGAGTGAGCGGTTCTCCATCGCGTTTGCCAAGAGCCAACTCGCCGCGGGAACGATCTTGCCGACCTCGGGAAAGATCTTTATCAGCGTGACACAGCGCCACAAAGAACAAGCGGTCGGGCTGGCTCTGCGACTTTCCGAACTCGGCTTTGAGTTGCTATCGACCGAGGGGACTGCCGCCCGGTTGACCGAAGCGGGCATCAAAGTCGAACGCGTGAAGAAACTCGCGGAGGGACATCCTAACCTGATCGACTATCTCAAGAACGGAGAAGTGTCGCTCGTCATTAACACTCCGAGCGGCAAAGGCGCTCGCACCGACGAAGGGCGGATTCGCGCCGCAGCCGTGCAACAGGGAGTCCCCTGCATCACAACTCTTCCGGCCGCGGAAGCCGCCGTCAAAGCGATGGATGCCCTGCGCGGGGAAGAGATGACGGTCGAAGCCCTGCAAGACCGCTTCCCGGCCTTGGTGCGACACGAATCGCCACAGGCGGCCGGCGTCGAATGAGCAGGTTCCCACAAGGGAATGACCAAATCCCAATGACCAATGACCAAGGGAAAAAGACGGTCACGCCCGCTCCCATGCACATTTTCCTGGCTGGCATCATGCAGGGCTCACACCGCGAAACGGTGCTGCACGATCAGGATTACCGAGCGCATTTGCACGAACTACTCACACGGCATTGGCCGGATGTGACTCTTTACGACCCCTTTGCCAGCCATGGAACTTCGCTGGAGTATGATCATCAGACCGGTCGGCAAGTATTTTTGAGTCACAACCGAATGTGCCGGGTCGTCGACTTGGTGATCGCGTTCGTGCCCGAAGCATCCATGGGGACTGCGATTGAGATGTGGGAGGCCCACGAGCACGGGCGCGGGGCCGTGGTCACGATCAGCCCCTTGGTGCATAACTGGGTCGTGAGGTTTTGCAGTGATGCCGTCTATCCCGACTTTGCGGCGTTGGAAGCTGCCGTAGCATCGGGTGAGCTGTGGACGATTGTGAACGAAACGCTCGCCCGCAGGCGTTCCAAGGACAAGCAACCATGACACACCTGCTCAACCAGTCCATCGACGATTTTACTCGGTGGTTGGCGGAACATGGTCAGCCTGCTTTTCGCGCCAATCAAGTGCGGCGCTGGCTGTTCGCGACCCGTGCCACCGGATTCGCGGAGATGACGGACCTGCCGCAACCGCTCCGGGAGTCCCTGACCGCCGATTTTCAAATCTGGTCGGCGTCGGTCGTGCGGCATTCGAATGCGGACGATGGGACGGAAAAGCTCCTGCTGCAGCTGGCCGACGGGGGCCGTATCGAATGTGTGCTGCTGCGCGACGGACCGCGCCGAACGATTTGCATCAGCACGCAGGTCGGCTGTGCGATGGGTTGCGTGTTCTGCGCCAGCGGATTGGACGGCGTCGATCGCAACCTGACGATGGGCGAGATCGTCGAGCAGATGTTGCTTCTAGCGCGTCTCTTGCCGCTGGACGAACGGCTGAGTCATATCGTGGTGATGGGAATGGGAGAACCCCTCGCGAATCTCGACCGGTTGCTGCCCGCCTTGGCACAGGCGAGCAGCCAAAATGGCATGGGGATCAGTCCGCGGCGAATCACGATTTCGACGGTAGGTCTGCCTCCCGCGATCGATCGATTGTGCGAGCTGAAGTGCCAATACAACCTCGCCGTGTCGATCCACGCGCCGAATGACGCCTTGCGGGATCAGCTTGTGCCGGTGAACAAGAACATCCACCTCAAGCCGATCATCGCCGCCGCGGACAGGTACTTTGACGTTTCCGGAAGGCGGCTGACGTTTGAGTACGTATTACTTTCAGAGTTGAACGATCGCGTGGAACACGCCGAAGAATTGGTCAAGCTGCTGCGCGGACGCCTCGCGCTGCTGAACGTCATTCCCTACAATCCGGTCGCTGGGTTGCCCTATCGCACTCCCACCGCCACCGCCCAGCGTCGATTCCGCGAGATTCTAGAAGCGGGTGGAATTAACGTTCAGTTCCGCGAACGGAAGGGAGATGCGATCAACGCCGCCTGCGGGCAGTTGCGCCGATCCTCGCCGCAGCCGGTCACGAGCGGCAAAAATGACTAGTTTCGACCCAGGAATGACCAAATCCCAATGACCAATGACCAAGGGAAAAAGACGGTCACTGGGCTCGTTACCCATAGTGCGCGGTTAATTGCCGCGATCCCGGGCGACATGAAAGCATAAACAAATCGCTACCATCGCTTAGTCATTGGTCATTGGGATTTGGTATTCCTTGGTCATTCGGCAGCTCCAAGTCTTGTCCCCTGCCAGCTCGACTGGCAGGAACACAAGTTTGAGTAGCTGTAACAGCAAATCTCGAAGTGGACCCCTGCCGGCTCGTTCGGCAGGTGAAGCAGTTTGGCCGGCTGTGCGTATT
>CAZFLF010001040.1:0-3154 GCA_964519825.1 uncultured Pirellulaceae bacterium
GAACGCGCTCGCCTACGGCTTGCGGTTAAACGAGTCGATTTCGCATCACAAACGACTCCCGACCCCTTACTCGTCCCTTAGCCGATCGAGGAATTCGCTGAGGTCGCGCGGCAGGGGCATTTTGAACAGCAGCGATTCTCCCGTATTGGGATGTTCGAATCCGAGTTCGGCAGCATGGAGTGCGAGCCGCGGCGCACCACTCGAGTCGGCTTGCGGTTTCCGATTGAGCAGTTGGGAATAGACTTTGTCGCCGCACACAAAGTGTCCCAGTTCGGAGAGATGGATTCGGATCTGATGAGTGCGCCCCGTCTCCAATCGGCATTCGATGAGGGAGTACTTTCCCAGTTGTTCCAGGGGCCGCACGTGCGTCACCGCATGTTGGCCGAGATTTGGATTCGTGGTACCGCCGCGTCGCCCGTCGCCCCTGTCTCGGACCAGCCGTGACGCAATCGTTTGCGCCGCCAGCTCGCCGTGCACCACGGCCACATATCGGCGATGGATAGTGTGCATGCGAAACTGATGGACGAGATGCCGCTCGGCGTCGGGACTCCGCGCAAAGACCAACAGGCCGCTAGTGTCTCGATCCAAACGATGGACCGCGCGGACTCGCGGAAACTTCCCCCGCCCGGTGGTGTGTCCTGACCGCTGCTTGGCTAACAGTCGCGGCAAGACTTCGTCCAAGGTCGGTTGCCGATCCTTGCGCCGCTCCGGCCACTCGAGTTCTTCAGAATGACGCATGGTGGTCATTCCGGCCGGCTTCTCGACGACCACGAGATGTGCGTCGACATAGTGAATTCGGACGTCATCCGCTCGCGGTGGCGGCGCCTGACCATGTGGTAAGACGCGTACGACTTCGCCAGCGTTGAGCTTGCGTCCCTCATCCAAACACAGGTTGCCGTCGATCTGCACGCGGCGGGACTCGATCAAACGACGCAGTTGGTTCCACGACTGGTCCGGCAACCACATCCGCAGCGCACTGACCAGGGTGCGGCCGGCTTCGGTGGGGGTCGTATGGAGAACCAGAATGTCACGCTTCGACATGCCGTCGACACGAACCCGTAGTTCGCGCTATGTTGCAAAAAAAACGACCCGGCGACTAACTCGGCCGGGTCGATGTAAGTGAAATTGAATGCTGGCGATCAACCAACATAATTCGTTTCGCGGACGATCAGCAGGCCGCCGTTCGGTCCGGGGACGGCACCGTAAACGAGCAGCAGATTGTTGTCCTTGTCGATCCGCACTAATTTCAGATTGCGAACCGTCACACGTTCGTTCCCGTACTGACCGGCCATCTTCTTACCTTTTTTCATCCGACCGCCACCGCGCCACGCGGCCAGCGCCCCAGTCCCACCACCGTGGCGATGCACTTTTTTCACGCCGTGCGTCGCCCGCTGTCCTTTGAAGTTGTGCCGCCGCATGACGCCGGAAAAACCGCGCCCCTTGCTCGTTCCCACGACATCGACCTGCTTGACCTCGGCCAGACTGTCGACCGTCACAACTTGGCCAACCTGATACCCCTCGGCCAGTCCGCGAAACTCGCGAATGTGGCGTTTCGGTTCGCAATCCGCTTTGGCAGGAATCTCAACTCCAGCTGCCACCATCGACTTGGACCGTTTACTGTTGAGCTTGGTGACGTGGCCGCGCTCCGATCGGCTGGCCTTGCGACGCGGCTTGTCGAGAAAGCCCAGCTGCACCGCCGAGTAGCCATCTCGTTCCGGAGTACGAATTTGCAACACGTTGCAGGGTCCGGCTTCAATCACGGTCACCGGGATAGCGCTCCCCGTTTCATCATAAATCTGCGTCATCCCGACTTTGCGGCCCAATATGCCTTTCAACATCATCGCAGTCCTTGTTGCCGGGCGAACCGAACGGAAAGTGGGCATCCTATGAAATGCCAATGGTTTCCGTCTGCAATGCCCGCAGTTATCGATTGAATGATTGGCTTGTCCGGCATTCCAAAACTAAAGATCCCGACAACCTGTTGGCGAAGGGATGGCCTTACCGGAGGGCCACGCTTGCTTTGCGTCTAAATTGGAACTGAGCATGGTAAAGATGACGTCCTTGCTCGTCAACCGCCGCGCGTACAGGGTAGTGTCCCAAAAGTGCGTTGGTGGGCTGGCAGTCACTCGAATTGACGTATGTCAGGCTCGTTAATCGTCGATATGTGCAACTTCCACTCGAATGGCAGCTCGATAGTCGGACCAAATAGCCACAGATGGTAATGTTGGAGCAAGTGAAGATTTCCCGCGCCACTGATGTCTATGCCTCGTATGTCTTTGCTTCGTACCACGAATGGCATCGGTGAATTTGCCTCTGTAACTTGTAATTCTTCATTGCCTACATAAGTCCATTCCCATCCGAGCGAGTCAATCTTCCTCGTAATGGCATACCTTTTCGTCGCCTCCCACGCTCCGAAGTACGCGCAGATCAGCGTCACGAAGATGGCCAGCGTGCGGACCGAGAAGCGGGGACGGAAGCGCATGCCCGCCATTTTAACGCCTCTGCGACGCGGAGCGTGATGGCTACTTTGAATCCGGAGCGACGTTGATTGAGGTGGGCACCGTCGCCACGATTTCCTCGGTGATGCGCGCGAGGTATTTCAACTGACTGTCCGCACCGTTGAAGCCGACCACGGTCTCATCCCAGTCCATTTGTTTCGAGAGCAGTCGCCCGGCGTCCAGGTCGAAGCGAAGGGTGCCATTGGTGAGCTGCTGGACAATTTGCGATTCGAGTTTGGGGTCGTCGATGGGAGTCAGTACCTCGGTCCGCACGCTGATCGATGCCACGCCTGTTTGAACTTTTTCCAAAGTATAGGTCTTGCGGACCTTGATCCGTTTCAGCATTCCGTCCGCCAAGCGGGCCTGGATCTCGGAGGGTTCGTGCCAGCGACTTCCAATCTTCACCGGCTTGGGAGGTAGCAACATGATGATGTCCCCCAGTCCGAGATTGAGCGCCGGCGAATTCCCTTCTCGTTTCGCGATTTGGCCATCGGGCGCGACGATGACGGTGGCGAGTGGTTGGCCGAGCGTGCTGGCGACGTATTCATATTCACGCGGGACTTCTTTGTCAGTCTGGCTGTTGTAGCTCACCTCGGGCCGATCGGAGAGTTTTTGCCACATTTCGACATCCGACACGGAATGCGTGAACGTGATAT
>CAZFLF010001041.1:0-3146 GCA_964519825.1 uncultured Pirellulaceae bacterium
CAAGATTCGCAAGGGGGACAAGGAACTGCTCACGACACAGTGCTATGTGCAAGGCCACCCGGGGAATGAGCGCGATGGAATCTACCGCAGCCTGCGCGACGAACGGCTGCGCGCAACGGTGACCGTGGATTTCGCCCCGATCAAGGAATCGAAAATTGGTGAACTGGCCGCCAAGTTCGACGTCATTCTGGGGGTCACGCCGGAAGGCTAAGGCCGCAGTTCACCGAAAATCCCGCGACGGCACCGACAGCTGGCGCAACTGGGAGGAGAGATCTCTCATCCGTGAGACGATCACGTGGATGACGTCTCCCTGACGCTGCAACGTTCCTTGTGCTTGCAGCAGGGTCGCTGTCCGGGCGATCTGGTAATGCTGCTCCCACACGTGGGCATGCACGATCAAGTTGGTGAAGCCCGTCTCATCCTCCAGGGTCACGAAGGTCACACCGCTCGCCGTGCTTGGCCGCTGACGCATGATCACGATTCCAGCCACCGTGACGCGCTGTCCATTTACAAGTTGGGCTAGCCCGTTGGCCGACGTGATCTGCCGACGCTCCAATTCGGCCCGCAAGAATGACACCGGATGGGCGCGCAGTGACAGGCCAGTAGCTCGATAATCCGCGAAGACTTCTTCCACGGCGGGCATCTCCGGCAGCGGCACCGTGTCGTTCTCGGGGGGCGCCGCGGCCAGCAACGGCCCGACCTCCGTTTCAGGAAGCGATCGCCACAGCGATTCACGCCGATTGGCTGTCAGGGATTGAAAGGTATCGGCCCGCGATAGTCGCGTCAGCACGGCGCGGCTCAATCCGGTGCGACCAGCAAGATCTTCCCACGATTCAAACGGCCGGCGGCCCCGTTCTGCCACCAATCGGTCGACGTGAACTTGCGACAGACCTTGGACCATTCGGAATCCGAGCCGCAAGGCAAAAGGAAAAAGGGGTCGGGAGTCTTTTTGGGGGGGAGAGGCAGGTAAGTTGGACGGGCCTATCGCTGAAACAGGCTTCTGATCCGGCTCGCGCGTTGCGGAACAACGCGGCCACGGAATCGGTTCCAGCGTGCAATCCCAGTCGCTGTGATTCACGTCGACCGGCCGCACTTCGACGCCGTGCTGCCGGGCATTCGCGACCAGCTGCGCTGGTGCATAGAACCCCATCGGCTGGCTATTGAGCAGCGCTGCGGCGAACGCGGCCGGGTAGTAGCATTTCAGCCAGGCCGACGCATACACCAGCAGCGAGAAACTGGCGGCGTGTGATTCGGGAAAGCCGTATTCGCCGAAGCCGCGAATCTGCTTGAACAGCCGCTGGGCGAACTCGCCGGAATACCCGTTTCTGAGCAACCCGTCGATCAACTTCTGCCGAAACTGGTCGATGACCCCCTGCCGCCGCCACGCCCCCATCGCGCGGCGTAGTTGATCGGCTTCACCGGGAGTGAAGCCGGCGGCGACGATGGCCAACCGCATCGCTTGTTCCTGGAAAATCGGCACGCCCAACGTTTTGACGAGCACTTCGCGGACGCGGTCGTCGGGAAACTCGACCGGCTCCTCACCGGCGCGCCGCCGCAGATAAGGATGCACCATGTCTCCTTGGATCGGTCCCGGCCGCACAATCGCCACCTCGATCACCAAGTCGTAAAAACAGCGCGGCCGCAACCGCGGCAACATGGACATCTGAGCGCGGCTTTCGATCTGGAACACTCCCATCGTATCGCCGCGACAACACATGTCGTACACGGCGGAGTCTTCCGCCGGCACGGTCGCCAAGGTCAGCGGCCGGTTGTCATGACGCTCCAGCAGTTCGAAACATTTGCGAATCGCGGTGAGCATGCCGAGGGCCAAGCAGTCGACTTTCAAAATGCCGAGTGCATCGAGATCGTCCTTGTCCCAGGAGATGACGGTGCGTCCCGGCATCGCGGCATTTTCGATCGGCACCAGCTCGCACAGTGGGCCGTTAGTGATCACCATGCCCCCTACGTGTTGCGAGAGATGGCGCGGGAACTCCAGCAGCTCCTTCGCCAGCGACGCCACCTGCCACCCCAGTAGCGAATCGCGCGGCAGCCCCGCTTCGTGCAATCGTCCGGCCAGTTGTTCCGCGTCGTGCAAGTGATCGACGTGTTTGGCGAGCGCATCGATCCGATCGGGAGACAGCCCGAGTGCCTTTCCCACATCGCGAATCGCCGAACGAGGACGATACGAAATGACTTCGGCCGTCATTCCCGCACGCTCACGGCCGTACTTGTCATACAAATATTGCAGCACCTCCTCGCGCCGTTCGTGCTCGAAGTCGATGTCGATGTCCGGAGCCTCGTTGCGTTCCTTGCTGACGAAGCGTTCGAACAGCACGTCAATCCGCTCGGGATCGACCTCCGTCACGCCCAGACAAAAACAGACCGCGGAATTCGCCGCCGACCCGCGTCCTTGGCAGAGGATGCCACGCTCCCGCGCGAAGCGGACGAGATCCCACACAGTCAGGAAATAGGGGGCGTAACGCAATTCGTCGATCAGCCGTAACTCGTGCTCGATCAGCCCCCGCACCTTTTCCGGGACGCCGCCGGGATAACGCTGACGAGTGCCAGACCAGGTCAGTTGGGTGAGATGCTGCTGCGGCGAAAGCCCCGCCGGACAAAGTTCCTCGGGATAGTCGTAACGCAACTCATCCAGCGAGAACGAACAGCGATCCGCGATTTCGACGGTGCGTGTGAGAGCTTGTGGATAGCCCGCAAACAGTGCAGCCAGCTCGGCGGCTGGCTTCAGATGCCGTTCTGAATTGGGAAACCGGCGCGATCCCAGTTCCGCCACCGTGCAGCCGTGTCGAATCGCCGTGAGCACATCCTGCAGCGGCTGACGAGCGGCCGCGTGGTAATGCACGTTATTCGCCGCGACCAGCGGCACGCGACTCCGCTCCGTCTCTTCGATCCACTGCGACAAGAGCCGCCGATCCTCCGGGCCGCGATGCAATTCGGCAATCGCATAGCAACAGTCGCCGAACAGGTCGCGATAGTCGGTGAGTGTTCGGTTATTCGTGCTTTGACGATTTCGATCTTGACTGTCTGACGGGCTTGGGAGGGCGAGGCTCCCGCCGAGCCGTTGTTGGGCACACCATTGGGAGGGCGAGGCTCCCGCCGAGTCGTGATCAGGTACGCGGCTCGGCGGG
>CAZFLF010001042.1:0-3143 GCA_964519825.1 uncultured Pirellulaceae bacterium
TCGTGCGTGAGCCATTCCAACAGCTCCGGATGCGTTGGCCGGTCTCCCCGGACGCCAAAGTCGCTAACGGTGCGGGACAGTCCTTCACCGAAATGGTGCTGCCAGACTCGATTGACGATCACGCGCGCCAGTAGCGATCCGGCCCCACGTTCGGCGTCAGTGATCCAATCGGCCAGAGCGCGACGTTGACCGGTACTTCGATCCGTTAGTCCTTCGCGGCGGGCGGCGGCCCAATAGTCAGCGGGCGATTGAGTGCTGGTTAGAACGCTGAGAAACCCAAGCTGCACGGGCTCCTTTTTGGCATAGAAGTCTCCCCGATCCAGGAGCCAAGTAGGCGCTGGATTGGCATTTGTATCGGTGATTGCTAGGGCCGTCGGCGGTCGCTGCGTTTGGGATCGCTGGACCACCCCGAGTTCATTCTTGAGTGCGTCCCACTGGCGGCTTTGTTCGTCGGAGAGAACTCGGCGATAGTCCTCTTCTGAGAGTTGCAGGGCTTTCTCGTGCTGTTTGGCGGTCTTTTTCGCCGCTTCGGAGTCGGGTTGCTCCTTCAACAACTTTTTATCCTCGTTGCTGACGGCGAGAGCATCGATCTTTGCAGTCCGAAGCGCAGAAGTGTGCGGTTTCTGCTGCTCAACCAACCAGTCATTCAATTTGCTCTGAGCCGCCTTCATTTGTTGATTCCACTGAGAATCCAGTTCGCGATAACGGGCGATTTCGTCGCGCGTGGCCAGAAATACCTCGCCGCGGGCAGTTGTCATGAACGCGCATTGGAGCCGGTAATAGTCGCGGGTAGGGATCGCATCGAACTTGTGGTCGTGACAACGGGCACAGCCCACGGTCAGCCCCAAAAAGGCTGCGGCGGTGGTGACGGCAACATCATCCAATTCGTTGAAGCGGAGGCGCAGTCGTTCCTCTTCCAGATGCTGATCGGTCAGCATTTCATTCGGAGCGCCGGTCAGAAAACCTGTGGCCGCTATTGCATGCGGGTTATCAGGCTCGTACTCGTCCCCTGCCAACTGCCAGCGAACGAACGTTTGGTAGGAGAGATCGTCATTCAATGCGCGGATGACGAAGTCGCGAAAGTGATACGCATTTGGCCTGTCGGCGTCGGTTTCCAGGCCGCCGCTGTCGGCATAACGGGCCAGATCCAGCCAATGCCGGCCCCAACGCTCGCCGTAGTGCGGGCTCTCTAGCAGACGATCGACAAGTTCTTCATACGCCTTCGATGACGGGTTCGCGACAAACGCTGCGACTTCGTCGGGCGAAGGAGGCAGGCCGACTACGTCAAAGTAAACGCGGCGGATGAGCGTACGACGATCGGCCGCTGGATTGGGACGAATTCCCTTGGCTTCCAGCGCCGCCAAAATGAAGCGGTCGATCGCAGTTTGCCCCCACGTCGAGTCAATCACGGCAGGCAGATTGACCGCGCGCAGCGGCCGATACGACCAATGCTGCCGATCCTCATCGGTCACTACCATTTCGCGGCGGCCAGCCGCCGCGGTTCCCGCAGTTTCCGGCCAGCTCGCACCCTGTTCAATCCAAGCTCGCAGAATTCTGATCTGCTCGCCGCTCAACGGATCGGACTTTGGCGGCATCCGATCGTCGGCGTTGGCCGCCTCCACGCGGCGGATCAACTCACTTTCATCGCTTCGGCCCGGCGTGACAGCGTGCTTCCCCGAATCTCCAGCGTGCAGGACGTCCTCACGATGATCGAAACGCAAGCCACCGTTCTGCTTTTCTGGCCCGTGGCACTTCCAGCAAAACCTTTCCAAAATCGGCCGAATGTCGCGAGTGAAGTCGACCCGCTCCGGCTCCGCCCCTGCCGCCTGGAAGGCCGTTAATCCCAAGAGCAGCAAGATGACAGGAGCCCAGTGTTTCATGGCCGCATTTTAGACGGAGCTGGGAAAATTTTCGACGATGATCCAGCAATTAACCCGCGTTCCAACTTACAATCATCGACTTGGAAAGGCCAATCGCATATGAATCCGCAGGAACATGCCCTGCTTGAGGCGTTAGACATCGTCCTTCGAGCCGATGCAGTTTGTGCCCAAATCGATCTGATTGTGGAGCGAGTTACCCATAAGCTTGCGCTGGTCAGTACGGCATCGATGGCTTGGGAACCGATTCCTCTTTCAATTTACGGCAAGTCGTTGCCGGCGACGATCCGCTCAAGCTGGGTCTTCATTCTTCGTGCGGGAGCAACGACAGGCGCCGAGCGCCACCCGAACAGTCACCAGCGAATGATGTCGTTCCAGGGTGCTGGCGACTTGCAGACCGGGGGGGAGGGGCATTGGCAATCGAACCCATTGGTCAGCGACCACGACGCCGCACTGCTGCAGAGATGGATCTCCGTCCCTTCGAATGTCTGGCACCAAGCTGTCGTTCCCGACCGCGACTGGGTCGTCGTTTCATTTCATACTGTGCGAGCCCATGAACTCATTGAGGAGCGCCAGGACGCTGTGGATCCCAGCCGCACTCACCAACGGCAATACGTTGCAATCTCTGAACCGCGTCGAGCGTAACAAAACAGGAGACGACCGTGTCGCGTGCACAACGACCAAAAGACACATCCAGAGTTAACACGCTGGAAAAAGTGCGGCAGCTTGCGCTCGCGTTTCCCGAGGCAGAGGAGGGGACGTCCTATGGCACAGTGGCGTTCAAAGTCCGAGGGAAACTCTTCGCCCGGTTGCATCAAAGCGGCGACGCATTCGTTGTTAAGATCGACATGGACGAACGCACCAGGCGCATGCAAGCTGATCCCGAAACGTCGTCCCTTATAGCAACTCACGCACGAGTTCGCGGTCATCGAGAATATACATAGGTCGTCGATTGTGATCGGGAATCGTGATCGCCGGATCGATTCCAAGATGCCGATAGACGTTGGCCAAGACGTTGCTGGGAGTATAGGGTTTTCCTTTGGCCTGTCCCCCGTGTGCGTCGGTTTCGCCGACGACTTGACCGACTCGAAACCCGCCACCTGCCAGCACCGCGGCGCCAGCTTCCGGCCAATGGTCGCGACCTGCGATCCGTGAAATGCGCGGCGCGCGTCCGAATTCTCCCCACATCACAACGGCCACCTGTTTTTCGAGACCGCGATCGTGCAGGTCGGTGACCAAGGCATGAAAACCCAGATCGATCTCCGG
>CAZFLF010001043.1:0-3140 GCA_964519825.1 uncultured Pirellulaceae bacterium
AACGTGCGCGCATTATCAAAAACGCAAATTCGCCCATGACAGTGCTTTTCTTCTCCCCTTTTCTTCTCGACCCCTGGTTTCTCAGCCGTTGAGTGAATCCATCCGTTCAAATGTACAGCGAGTGCCAGAACTTTATGCGGGACGTTTGCGCTCGGCCACGTCAAGCGTATTGAGCATTTTCTCTGTGGCGGCAAAGGCGAAGCAGCCCGTACTAACGAGCATCGGTTTACCGATAGCTTCACAGTGCTCTGCGAGGATCTGCTGTGTCGCGTTTAGAACCCCAATGACTTGCTGCGCGGAAAGCGGGAAATCTACTTCAAGTCGGGCAGGCGACGTGAAGTACTTCTTGTCGAAATGAGCGATGGACTTGTTTCGCCGAGATTCGATCGACTCAAGCGCCTTGGCCTGAACGTCGACAACCGCTCGGTGTTTTTCAAGCCCGGTGGCATCAAGCGGTTTCGCCTTCCAGTCGATTACCTTCCGGAGTGATTCTGCCACGGCGATCAATTTGTAAATGCTCCGGTCGGCCTTTTGCTCATACAGCTTCGCGAGTGTAAGGATGATGTCATTCATGAGACTGTCGACCAGCGGACCGAATACGACCGGTGCTGCGGCCACCTTTTCGGGAGTGCCGAACTGGCGAAGTGCCTCCAAGACTCCAACCTTAAGATCGAGTGCGTGTATTTGGGCTAACAGTCCTTGAAGAATATCTTCATAGTGGCTCGCGTCGGATTGCAATTGAGGTACCTTTCCTCTTGGGGGCGAGAAAAGCACTGTCATGGGCGAAGTTGCGTTTTTGAGAAAAAACCAGACAGTCAATTTATCACAATCGTCTACGTAATATGGGCAATACCACGGAGGCCGGACGGCAGAGGCAATAGAGGCAATGGCCTACGCATTTTTCCCAGATTGCCCCACGAAGTCGACTGACTGTGGGCTGTGGAAAATTGGGGCATCATCACGATTGGCCTTAACCGTTTTTTGTTCCGCCCCCTCACCCGGCCTCTCCCCCAGATTGTTTGCGGGATGCTCATTACCCGCGGAACATTTATTGGCGCAAACAATCTGGGGGAGACGGGACCGTTTATCATCATTTTGCGCGGCCCAGACTGTCGGGTTTCTACTCCTTACGGTGTCATGAGCGTCACCCCACAAACTACCCAACTTCCTCAGCCCTGTCATTAACATGGACCATTTGTGTTTATCGACTCCTTGCAATAATTGTGGTGTAATTGGAGCGAACTGAACTCGCGATTGAAGGAGAGCTGTGACCAGGCGAGCGAAACTTATCGACAAGATGCGGAATTCGCCATCGAAGGTTCGATTTGGAGAAGTGGACTCTCGCAAACTTCTTGGAGTGCTCGAACTATGATCGTCACGCATCACGAATACCGCAGCTACGTCTTCACGATCGAGTACCAGGCAGCCGAGCCTGCCTACACAGTGGATTTCCCGGATTTCTCGGAGATCATCACCAGCGGTGCGACCCTGGCCGACGCTTTCGCCAACGCCTGCGAAGCACTCGACCTCCACCTGGAAAGTCTGCAAAAACTCGGAAAGCGACTTCCGAAACCGAAGCACGCTCTCAACATGCAGTCCACATGAACGCAGGCATCCTTGACGACTCCACGAGGTTGGTTTTGGTTGATCGAGTGGCGCTGGGCCGGCCGCTAGAGTTGTGGCAGGCACGGGAGCTCCCGACTACAGTATCGCAATCCTAAATGGACTCTTGGATTACTTGTGCAAAGGAGACTCTATGCCCAGTGCCATGGCAGAACTGTCCAAGCAAATCGCTTTTGTGATATTGGTTTGTTTTGTCTCTTCGGTCTGGGGCGACGAGATCCCGCCGCAACCGGTCGATGGGAAGATCAACTGGCTTTACAGCTACGTCGAGGGCCAGAAGCTGGCGCACGAGACCGGCAGACCGATGTTTGTTGTATTTCGCTGCGAGCGGTGACCGGCGTGCTCGGATTTCGACGGGCAGGTTGTCCGTCAAGATGCGGATGTGGGGCGCCTGGCGGAGCAGTTCGTGTGCGTGCGCGTGCAGTCGATGAACGGGGTGAATATCAACCTGTTTCAGTTCGAGCGCGACTTGACGTGGATGGCGTTCTTCATGGACGCAAACGATCAGTTCTATGCACGGTACGGCGGGCGAGAAGACGAACATGCTGAATCGCACCTGAACAAGGAGTCGCTGCAGCGCGTGATGAAGCAAGTGCTCGAATTGCAGCGCGACCGCCAGGTGCAGACTGGCCGCTTTGAGCCGTCGGGAAAGCCGTTACGCACACCGGAAGATATTCCGCCGATGCAGCAAATGATCGCGCGGCGTAAGGAGAACAAGTGCATCCACTGCCACGACGTCAAAGTCGCGGAGTTGCGGCATCAGCAGTCGCTTGATCGTTTCACGCGCGACATGGTATTCACCTACCCGACGCCCTCGTCGGTTGGTATTCGGATTGACCCGCGCCAGCAGAATCGAGTCGAAGCCGTTCTGCCCGACTCAGCCGCGACAAAGGCCGGCGTGCTCCCCGGCGATGTGATTCTGTCCGCCGACGGGCAGAGAACACTGACGCTGGCCGACTTCGCGCGTGTGCTTGAGTTGACGCCGAAAGAGGCAAAGCTGCCGCTGCAGATTCGCCGTGGCGAGCAAACGCTGACGACGACGCTTGAACTTGCCGGCAACTGGCGCCGCGGCAAGGACCCGTCGTGGCGCGAGTCGCTGCACGTGGCTGGACCGAATGCTGGTTTCTGGGGACAGAAGCTCAACGAGGAGGAGCGGCGAAGGCTGGGCGTCGCGGCAGACACTTTGGCCGTCCGCGTGACTTTCGTCTGGGGCGATTTTACGCGCCAAGCCGGACTCCGAATCGACGACGTTGTTATCGAGTTCGACGACCTTCGGCGCGACATGACCATCAACCAGCTCCACGCCCACTTGAACCTGAACCGCAACTACAGCGACAAGATTCCTCTGGTTGTCCTTCGCGACGGCAAGCGGCAGGAGCTGAGCGTCCAGCTACCCTCGCACGCCCCCGATCCGTAATCGTCCTTAAGAAGTCGAATCATTCCCGGCAGATTCGGCCGTGGTTATACTCCGCACGGCCGGCCGCGAGACATTTGGACTGCTGTGACTCGGCACAGCT
>CAZFLF010001044.1:0-3137 GCA_964519825.1 uncultured Pirellulaceae bacterium
CTGGTCAAAGCGCTCGCCTACGGCTTGCGGTTAAACGACCCCGTCGCCGCAAAAACGCCTCCCGACCCCTTTTCGTCGCCCCGTCTACCGCGGGCCCTGCAACGCTTCCCTGAGGTTGGCCACGATCTGCGGCGAACGCAAGTTTGGAGTCTGATACACCAGATGGACGAAGTTGTCCGCCAGAATCTCATCGGGATGAATAATGTAACCGGTAGTGGCCCCGATCTGCCGACCAAAATCGGCCGTCTGTCCGGGAACCAGCATCCACGGCTCGCCGTTCCGCATCGCTGCCCGCCAGCCCCCTTCGTGTCGCTCCGCCACCAACAGGCGAAAGGTCAGATACTTAAAGAACGGTCCGCCACGAACCGGATCGAATCGCCGCTCCGAAGAGTACAAAACAGGCACGACGGATCGGGACTCGCCTTCAACCATGATGTCGATCAACGCGTCGGACAACGGACCGTCAGGATTCGTGATCTTGCGATCACGCAATGAATCCGGGAGTTCGATCGGTGCCACGACGCGAAATCCGATGAGCTTGTAGCAACTCGCCCGGAACTCCGGATCGTGACTGCTGAGGATATGGAACAGTTCGTGCACCAAGAGCCGTTCCAGTTCGCGTGGCGTGTCATTGATTTTGCTTTGCGGCAGGACCACGGCGTGTCGCCGACAGTAGGCGGCGTCTCCCTCTTCGCCGCCGGTCGTTTTGACTAGCCACACCGACTCGGGAAAACGGAGCCGCAACCCCGCAAGCTTGGGACGCAGGGACTCGATCATGGCGGTCAGTTTGGTGCGCTCCGCGTCAGTCCACGAGCGGACATGCGAACGAAGGAAGTCGACGAATGCAGCTTCGTTGACATCTTGGTCCGTCTCGACGCGGCTTTGTCGATCAAAGGGACTGAGCGCTGTCAGAAACCGGTCTTGGGCGGCGAGTGTTTCCTGCCCTTCAGCTTCCGACGCGAAATGAATCACGGTCTTGTCGTGGAGCACTACCTCATCGGCCTGAACCGACACCGCGAGCAATATCGACCCAAGGACCACAATCGTGTCCAGCGGCGGCTTCATAGATCATTCCTTCTGGTTGGGAATCGTCGTCGCACATCGTTCAAGCAGGCCTTGGAGCGGATTTGCGACAGGGCTATCCTAGCGACCAATAAAGTTGTCGACTGTAGCCCATTCCGGAATTCTTTCCAAACCAATGGCTCGCTGGCCCCGACATAATTGGACCTCCCTCTTCACATACGGGTCGGTATTCATTTTGTTCCCGTTACTGGCGTTGTTGGCTTACGCTTGGGTCCACGGATGGATCTTTTGAACGTTGTAATCGAGCCGTCCAGTCGTGTAACCGCAGCCGTAGGCGTGCGCTGTGGCAGTGTGGTGCGGCGCTCCGCGCCGCAATTCACGACGCGGAACGGCGTGCCACACTAACGCGCACACCTACGGCTTGCGGCTAAACGAGAACTCGCACAGGAAAACAATTATGGAATCGAAACCGGAGTTGCTGACCCGATTGCGTCCATTTCGGCAGGAACACCTGTTGATGTTTTGGGACGAGCTGGATGCCGACGGACGAAACCGACTTAGCGAACAGATCTCGGGCATCGACTTTGCGGCGATCGAACGATTCGTGTCGGGAACTGACGACGCACCGGATTGGCAGGTACTTTCCGATCGCGCACGTCCGCCGCGCGCGATCCGCCTCGCCGGCGCGAACGAGTTCTCACTCGAATCGGCGGTCCAGCGCGGCGAATCGGCGTTGCGAGCGGGGCAGGTCGGAATGATTCTGGTGGCAGGCGGCCAAGGAACGCGATTAGGCTTTCCTCATCCGAAGGGAATGTTGCCGCTCGGTCCGGTGTCGCAGCGGACATTGTTTCAGATTCTGTTCGATCGTCTACGAGCCGTTGCTCGGCGATACGGCGTGAAAATTCCTTTGTATTTGATGACTAGCCCGGCTACGCACGATGAGACAGTTACCTACTTTCTGCAGAATAATCATCTAGGACTGGACGTCGAGGATGTGCGGTGCTTTTGCCAAGGAATGCTCCCCGCAGTCGATCGAGAGACCGGAAAGGTTCTGTTGGAAGCTCGTGACTCGATCGCGCTCAGCCCGGACGGTCACGGTGGCATGTTGTCGGCATTCCAAGGGAACGGCTGTCTCGACGACCTTCAGCGGCGGGGAATCAAGCTGGTTTTTTACGGCCAGGTCGATAATCCGCTTCTACAGGTTTGCGATCCGGCACTTCTTGGTTATCACCTCTTGGCTGGTTCCGAGATGACCACGCAAGTCGTACAGAAACGGCACGCCCTCGAACGTGTCGGCAATGTCGTCGAGATTGACGGCCAGACTCAGATCATCGAGTACAGCGATCTACCCGCGGACGCGGCTCATCGACAAACCCCGGATGGAAGTTTGCACATGTGGGCCGGCAACCTTGCGGTGCACGTCTTCGACGTGGATTTCCTTGCACGGGAGGCCGTCAATGCGAACTCGTTACCGATTCATCGGGCCTTCAAAAAAGTTCCGCACATCGATGCGGCTGGACAGCCGGTCGAGCCGACTGATCCCAACGCCATCAAGTTTGAACGGTTCATTTTTGACCTGCTCCCACGAGCCCACAACGCACTAGTCGTCGAAGTCGCCCCGGCGAACGCATTCGCTCCCGTCAAGAATGCGACGGGGGAATCGTCGGATACGCCCGAATCAGCTCAAGCCGCGATGATTTACTATGACACGGCACTGCTCGAGGAGGCTGCCGGAGTGGTATGCGCAGCCGGAGTGGCCGTCGAGGTGAATCCGCTGTGGGCACTCGATGCAGCGGAAGCCGCAACGAAACTATCTCCCGGGCGCCGTATCTCCGAGCCGACTTATTTTGGCCCGGATCCGTGATACTCGTGAAGGCTTAATACTCAATGGCAACGCGGCGGCCTTCCTGGCAACTTGTCCGCGCCGCCAGCACGATCTGCAGCGCGCGATAGGCGTCTTCCAAGTCACTCGTCTTACGCACCAGGCTGGTTACTGCGCGATGAAAATGGGTTAACAATTGTTCGCCCACGGGGCGTTCGCTCTCCAAGGATTCCATTTGACGCCCCGCCTGGTCGAACCATACCAACGTAGACGGTAGATCGATAAACGCGAT
>CAZFLF010001045.1:0-3135 GCA_964519825.1 uncultured Pirellulaceae bacterium
GTTTTTCTGGAATCTCAGTTTCTCCGCGCGCTAAGAATCTCGCCTAAAGTGCAGAAAGACACGCTGTTGCAACGCTTCCCGCTCCGGCTTTAGATCACTGAATGTCGAGCTGGCAAAGACTCGAATAATTGGCCGGATTCGATTTCGCGTGGGTGTATCTGCCATCTGCTGACTTAGGCGGGCGGATTTTGCTCAGGAGATGTGGCAAGATCCTACCCGAAAGCAGCGGCATGTCCCAGAATCTGTATGATTGGCTCACCGAACCATGATGTGGGATTTTTTTTTTTTTTGGTCATCGAGAATAAGAGATGAGTGTCAACTGTTCATCAAACCGATTTACGTATCTGTATGTGCTGCCTCGGAACTCCCCTGCGGTCGGTTTCACGTCGCCCACCGCGAGCCGTCTTGATCGTTCGACCTCGGCAACTCGAATTTGAATTCATCCGTTCTTTCGGTCGAACTTGCGTTTGTTCGTACTGGACCACAAACTGTGGCATAAATCTTCTGACAGAGCGTCGAATTCTCATGGGGATAGGATCCTCATCCAGCAGTGGAATTCAACAGGTAACTGCTGATCGAAGTCGCATATCCTGAAAGGACAAAGAATGAGAGTACGAATCGCAATCCTGTTTTTTGTCATTGGATGGGCTGCGCAGCCTGGAGATTTGCGCGGTCAGGACTTGTCAGCCGCTAATGCCGACTACGACGTGCGACTAGAAAAGGGCGTAGAGCTCTACTCTCAGTCGAAGTATGCCGAGGCGGAAGTCTTTTTTCTGAATCTAACGAATTCGGCAGCGGCGCGCAAGGAAGCGTATCTTTGGTTGGGACACGCTTTGAGTAAACAAGGCAAGTGGGCGCAGGCGAGGGATGCATTGAAGCGCTATGGTGAGCTTGCTCCCAATGACACAGAAGGACTGATCCAGACGGCGCGCAGTTACGAAGCAGAGAACAACAAGGCCCTTGCGAAACTTTGGTACAAGAAGGCACAAGACCGTGACCCGAAGAGTGAGCAAATTCGTAAGGCGCTCGAGCAACTTGATCATGAGGGCGCCGTCGTTGTTCCCCCGCCAGAAGCCGCTAACCACCAAAGTAACAGCAATAATTCTCCGCCTTCCGACGCGACTTTTTGGAATACTGGATTGGCAGGTGTAACGGGAGCCAGGAGTGTGTGGTGGGGAAGAGCGATTGTTTTGATGTTCATGGTCATGGGAATAGTCGGGGGATGGAATAACGTTGCACGGATGCGAGAGCGTCATCCACTCTTGCCTCCGTTTGGTTTTTTCTTAGCTGCTGCATTTGGGGCGGTCGTTTCCTACGTGCTCCTGTGGGGAATTCCGGCGGGATGGAATTGGGCTTGGCTTGGTGCATTCGTCACTCTCAACGTCTTGGGCACCGCGGGCGCTATCAATGCATCGCCACAACCAAGTCGAATTTAAGTCTCGTTCGTAGTACTTCGTGGTAATGTTCGCTTGTGCGATACGGTGGGCCATTTCTCTGTGGAAGCTGGGTGAATGAGCGTACGCGGAAAAACGTTTCGCATTTTCATCAGCTCTACATTCGAAGACATGGCAGCGGAACGCAACGCGCTGCAACGGCAAGTCTTTCCAGAACTGCAGAAACTGTGCGCCGACCATGGTTGTAGTTTTCAGGCCATCGACCTGCGTTGGGGCGTGAGCCAAGAAGCCGGACTTGCCCAGCGGACAATGCGTATCTGTCTAGAGGAAATTTCTCGCTGCCAGCGCGTTACGCCACGTCCAAACTTTTTGGTGATGCTTGGAAATCGCTACGGCTGGCAACCGTTGCCCGAGGAAATCACCGTTCAGGACTTTAGTCTTTTGCGTGACGAAGTCGTCGCAGATGCTGACAGGTCGTTGCTCGAATTTTGGTATCTGGAAGACCGAAACGCGATGCAACCTGTTCGGTATCTGCGGCCGAGACAATTAGATCTTCCCACCGACGTCGATGCGGAAGGTGAAATCGCAATCCGCCACGCCGAAGAAATTTCCTGGCGGCAGACGGAAAGCAACGTGCGACAAATACTGAAACATGCCATGAGCCGGCTGGCGGATAAGTCCGGACGGCTTGGTTGGGACCTTGCATCGGCCGTCGAACGAGAAGTGACGTGTGGAGCGTTGCAAGTCTCGGATGTCGATCAACACGTCGTGTGCGTGTTTCGCGAACTGGACGATTTGGGTGAATCGGGAGACGCTTTCGGTGAGCCGGACCCGGAGAATCGCCGCAGGCTTGAGGATCTCAAGTCCCGATTGGCGCAGCGTCTTGCGCCCGAAAATGTATTAAGACTCCGAGTTCGCCGCGCAGGCACCTCTCTCACCACCGATTATCTCAATGCATTCTGCAGTGGAGTACTCGAACGGCTATGGCGGATCATTAACGAGCAAATCGCGCTCGCGCAAACGCTCGATGAAATCCAAATTGAGAAGCGGGAGCACGAGCGATTTGCCAATGAATTGAATGCGCCAGGGCAGCTTGTTGGGCGTGATGCAGAGTTACTGCACATTGCACAATGTGTGGTCGCCTCGGATGGTCGTGTCGTCGTCATCGCGGCCGAAACAGGTATGGGAAAATCCGCATTGATTGTCGAAGCGAGTCGTGTCATCCAACGACGTTTTCCCGACGCTCAAGTGATCTTTCGGCACATCGGCGCGACCGCCGTGAGCAGTGATTTGCTGGGCCTAATCTTCGGACTCGTGAGGGAAATCGCTGTCGCTTACGACGACCTGCGCCCTGTTCCTCGTGATCTCTTCGCGTTGCTGGAGGAGTGGCCGACAAAGCTGCGATTGGCCCACGCTGACACGCCGTTGGCTATTCTGCTCGACGGAGTGGACTCGATTAGTGAGGCGAAGTCTTTTTCCTGGCTGCCGACCGACTTGCCTCCACACGTTACCCTGATCCTATCGATGTCAGAAACGTCGAGCCAAGCAGTCGTCACGCGATTTCCGCAATCACATCTCATAAGACTTGGACGCGTCAGTCGCGATCAGGCCAGCACCATTCTCGACCAGAAACTAGCCGCAATCGGGCGGAAGTTGCAGCAGGCTCAACGCGAATTGGTACTATCGCGGTTTGAAGCGGAAGGCTCACTCCTGTTTCTACAATTGGCTGCTCAGCAAGCCG
>CAZFLF010001046.1:0-3128 GCA_964519825.1 uncultured Pirellulaceae bacterium
CATCCACGGGGTTCGGCGGCCATTCACCTCCGCGGTGGCCCGGTCGCCGAAGATACGCCCCATCGGTTTGAGAATTGTTCCACCGCCCGGCTGTGGCGCCGACTGGCCGGCGCAAAGTAATCCTTTGTCGATGTTGTGATGCAATACGCGTCCGCAGGCCTCGACGTACGGCCCGTTGAGTGCGACGGATACCGCCTCCATGACACAGTCGCAGATGGTGTCCGGATGTCCCAATCCCTTGCGTTCCACGTGCTCCGTCCGCCGGCGGGCGGCGGGAATCTGGCGTAGTTGTTCGATGGTGATCTGGGTCATGCGAGTTTTCCGTGATGTTCGATTGTGTCCCGTCGCAAGAAAATCTTCATCCTGGTGCGTGGGGCGTCAATGCGGCGATCGTCTGTTCGATCTGCTTGCTTAGCGGTTGCTCGGTATCGATGCGAACTTGAGGAACGTCCGCGGGCCATGTTTCCCAGCGCGCGCGTTGGATGTCGTGGATCTCGGGACGGGCGTCCGATGCGTCGCGACCTTCGGCCAGCCGCTGACCAATCCGCTGGTGGGCGACCTCCGGCCGACAGACACACTCGATCGCCCGGAAATCGCTGCGCGGATCGACAGCCAACTTTTGTGCCTGGCCCAGAATATCGAGCGTGGAAAATGTTCCGTCGAGGACCACCGAGATGCGATCGGCATGGAGCGCCGCCGCCCGGCGAAACATCTCGTCATAGACGCGTTCGCGGGCTTCCCGGCGGTAGATGCCGCCGTCGGCTTTGGCGGCATGGGGACTGGTGCCGAAGAGTTCCTGCCGGATGATGTCGGTCCGGAGGAGTTCCGCGCCGAGTGCGTTGGCCACCGCAGTGGCGAGCGTCGTCTTGCCAGTTCCTGCCAGCCCTCCAGCGACAAGCACCAAGGGTCGCAGCCAGGGGGAGACGTACTTGTCCGCCAGAGCAAGGTGTCTTTGGGCCTCAGCAGCAGCAGCTTCCCGCCCGGTTTCCTGAAGCTGCTCGGCCCGCAGGGCAGCCACCTTGGCCCGCACGCAGGCGCGGTACGACTTGTAGAAGTCCAAAAGGACGGGGAGCGTCTGGTCGCCGCTTTGATCTTGGTAAGCTTGCAACAACTGCGGACCGACCCAATCGGCGCCCAGGAAATCGCACTCCGCCGCCAGGAATGTCAGCTCGTCGGCCACGTCAATACGCCGAAAGTCAGGACTGAACTCGATACAGTCAAAGATCGCAATCGGGTCGCTCAGGCAGATATGTTCCGGCCGTAGATCACCGTGCCCATCGACAATTCGACCGGCTCGGACGCGCTCGTCGAAGATCTCAGGACGGAGCCGCAAGAGCTGAAGCTGGAAGCCATGCACGCGCTCCACGACTCCGCGTGGCAAATGGTGCTTGACGGCCAATAGCTCGCGCAGGTTGCCGCGGACGTGTGCCAGATACCGATCACGATATTCCTGAGGCGTCACGGAAAGCGGCGTCAGCGAACGATAGAAGCGGACCAATGTGGTAGCGAGGTGGTCAATGTGTTCCGGACGCAGCTTGCCGCGACGATGGAGCGAGTCGAGCGTCAGCTCCGTCGGCAGACGCCGCATCTCGACCAGCCAATCGACCACTTGCCCCGCGCCTTCCAATCGATAATCGCCGCCTGCACCACGGATTACCGGCACCACGCCCAGGTAGGTATCGGGGGCCAGGCGCCGGTTGAGACGAATTTCCTCGCGGCACGCGTGCTCGCGGGCCTGAACCGTAGAGAAGTCGAGAAAATCGTACTTGACCGGCTTTTTCAGCTTATAGACGTACGATCCGGCCAGAAACACGTGCGAGATGTGCGTCTCCATTTGCTCGACCCGGTCTGGGCGATGGAGGTATGCATCTGGCCTGGCGAGCCAGCGAACGATGGATTCGTACTCTCGTGCCATCTCCATCGGCGCCCCCGTAATTGATGCGCTACGAATCGGCGTCCACGTGCCGGCCGTTTGAAAGTTTGACCAAACGTGCACGCGATTGACAGATGAAACAGCCCGACATCGGCAAACCTTACATGGAGAGCGCTTCGTCGCCACGGTGCAGAAACCACTGATCCATTACGATGTGCCGTGAGAACCAGCGGCTGGCCAGGAGCCGCGAGGCGATCGACTGCAGCCATGCCGCGGGGAGGCGGCTGATGAGGCTTTGCCGCTGAGGCTTACCCAACCGCGCCTCCAGTCGCGTTTGATAGGTCCTCAGAGTCTCGTGCCGATAGTGCCCTTCGGCTTTCAAAATCACGTCGGCAGCGATCAAGCCTGACTCCACAGCGGGCCGGATTCCTTCGCCACTCTGGCAGTAGGCCAGACCGGCAGCGTCGCCGATCAAGAGCACTCCCTCGTCGGAGAGAAGCGGATCAACTTGGACATGCAACTGATACGCATGCCCTTTCCACGGCCGCTCGCAATTGCCGCAAGCGAATCCCTGACTACCGAGGAACTCTCGAAACTGTGCCATGTGCGCCTGAAAACCTTCCGCTTCGGTCCTGCCAAGTCCCAGGTTGAGGTATTCACCCTTGCGAAAGCACCAGCCGTAACCACGTAAGTCCTGGCAGAAGTACAGTGCCGGAGTGTCTGCCCGTACGTTTCCAAATGAACCTGCGTCCGGCCGAAACTCCACCTCCTGAGCAATCACGACCGAGGCCAGCGACTTGTGGCGTGCGCCCAGCCATCGCGCCACCGGGCAGAAATTGCCGCCCGCGCCAACCAGCATTGGAGCCGCATATCGGCCGTTGATGACCCAGCCCCGGCCCTGGCGCTCGATGCGGTCCACCGGCTCATCCAGTCGTTGGTCGGCACCCGCCCGACTCAGCAGGTATGCGTCGAATTCATAGCGCCGTATCCCGAAGCTGATGGCCGTGCCATAGCGGATTTCCAACTCGCCTCCACCGATGATGCCGCAGCGAAAGCCGGTGATCGGCTGCCAGGTACGGCCCTGCTGGTACTGCTCGACATTGAGTTGTAACGCCTGCACCACTTGCGGGGTGATCCAGCCGGCGCACGGCTTGTCGCGGGGAAACCTCTTCTTGTCCATTACGAGTGTACGCAGCCCGGCCTGGCGCAGCTTCCACGCGCACGACGAGCCGGCCGGCCCGCCGCCAACGATCAC
>CAZFLF010001047.1:0-3123 GCA_964519825.1 uncultured Pirellulaceae bacterium
TCGATTCGACTGGTGATGGGTTTGTTATCGGTGCAGCGGTACCGTCGGGATAGTCAACCGATTCGCGACGCGTCGGTGCTGGAACTGGTCGACGTCCTAGCGTCTCAGCTCCGTTGCACGCGACCGATCGAGCTGCGAGAAAGCCGCCTCGTGCCGGGCGCCGCGACGATTGGTTGGCGGCATCCGCTGATTCTGCTCCCTCCCGGTTGGCGTGGTTGGAATGAGACGGAACGCCGAGTCGTCCTGTCCCATGAGTTGGCGCACATTCACCATGCCGATTACCTGACCTGGCTCGTGGCACAGATCGGTTTGGTACTGCACTTCTACCACCCTTTGGCCCATTGGCTGTGCCATTGCCTGCGATTGGACCAGGAGCTGATCGCGGACTCGGCGGCCGCACAGCTGGTCGGGGGGCAGCAGGCGTACCTGCAGTCGCTGGCGAAGATCGCGCTGCAACAAGCCGATGTGTCTTTGAGTTGGCCTGCCCGTACATTTCTGCCGACCCGCAGAACCTTTCTCAGGAGAATCGAGATGTTACGAGATTCCAAGGAAAAATGGTTGGCTCAAGCGCCAACGTCGGCACGGTGCGTTGTGGCGGTCGTGCTTTTGGCGACCGGACTGGCCGTATCAGGGCTGCGCGGTCCGGGTGGGTCCGAACCGGGAACTGTCGAGGCGCAACAACCAGTCAAGAAAGCATCCCCTGCAGCCCGGCTAAGCAACAACGAAGCATTTGGCTTGGCGTACGTGCCCCGCGATGCTGTTGTCGTGGTTAGCCTGCGTCCGGCAGCGTTGTTACAGCGCCCCGCATTACTCCCGCTGGTCGGGATGATCCAAAAAATCGGCGACTTGGAAAAAGAATTTGGAGTCACTCCATCTCAGGTCGAGACACTCCAATTCTTGATGCTGGCGCCACCGGAGCAGCCAGGTACAGACCCGGTTGCGGCTGTGCTCCGCTTATCGAATGCCGACTCGGCTAAAAAACTGGTCAGCCATTTGGCGCCTCGGGCGACCAAGGACGTGTACGGAACCCAAGAGTATTTTCGGCAAGAGCCCAGGAGTTTTTACTTTCTTCCTGACGAGCGGACGATTGTTTACGCGAGCGATATCGGTGTCTTGCGTCGTTGTATCGTCGCGGGTCCGGCGGGAGCGTCGACGGCGAAATGGGCCAGCGCGTGGGCAGGAGTGGCCGGCAGTGACTTGGCTGCGGTGGTGAACACCTCCGCGCTGCGAGGGGTCCTGGCGCAAACGATGGCTGGGGTCCCTGAGGCCGCACGAATGCAGATCGCCGGGTACTCCCCCTTGTGGGAGAAAACGGAAGTGGCAACGGTCGGAATACAGATCACGGATTCGCTGACCTTGCATGCGACTAGCACATCGGTAAGCGCTGAGGACGCCGTGCGCGTTCGCGATACGCTGACGGCGGGCGTGACGATGGCTCGAAACGCGCTGACCCAAGCGCGCCAAGCCGCAGCGGCATCTCGTTCACCGGATGGGCCGCTTATGTTGGGTTCAATCGACATCGCCGACGAGTTGCTCGAAAACCTCAAGATCGGACACAAGAACTTGCAGGTAGTGCTCGACGTGCAAGCCAACAGTGCGAGCACGGTGCGAATGGTATCGACTCTTATTCCGGCGGTCACGTCCGCCCGCGAAGCAGCGCGTCGAAGCATGCCCGCGAATAATCTGAAGCAGATCGCTTTGGCGTTTCACAATTTCCATGCTGCGCATAATCATTTTCCGCCCGCAGTCGTGTTGGGCCCAAATAACGTCCCCCGAAGCTGGAGAGTCGAGTTGCTCCCCTATTTGGACGCGAACCACTTGTATGAGCAGTACCGCAAAGATGAACCGTGGGACAGCGAACACAACAAGAAGTTGCTCGCGCAAATGCCTGCCTTCTACCGTACCCCGACGGATGACCCCAGTTCGACCAATGCTTCCTATTTCGTGATCACGGGTCCTGGGACCGTATTCGATGGTCCCGAGGGAAAACCGTTCTCCGACATTCTCGACGGAACTTTTAACACAATTCTCGCCGTCGAAGCCAAACGCGACATACCTTGGACCAAGCCGGAAGATATTCCCTACGTTGCGGACAAACCGCTCCCCAAGCTCGGTGGGTTCCAAAAAGGCGGATTCTTCGCGGTGCTCTGCGATGGCTCAGTACGATTTGTTGCGGAATCGATCGACGAAAGAATCTTGCGGATTCTCATTACACGAGCCGACGGCCAAGTGAAGCCAGATTTTTAGGCCCCTAACCGATCCCCTTCACGATCGTTACGGGACGGTTTGACAATCTGCGATTGGCAGGAAGCGGCGGGGTTCCGGCCTTGGGTCGGCAGCGGAACTCCCGCCGCTATTCATTTGCAGATCTATTTTCCCTAGACATCGTCTCAAACGGTACCACCGTCCAGTATCAGCGCGAATTGATGCATCAGAGCGGAAGAGTTAGACTGCCGACGACTCGCACGCCCTGAGACCCAATCATGACTTCGCGCATCTTATTTGCCCTGTCGTTCTGTCTGGCACTCACCACCGCTACGAATAAGAAGACGTCCGGCCAGGAAGTAACTTTTTCCGAGCATCTGATCGCCGACAAGTATGGCTACGCTTACGGCATCGCGTCGGCAGATTTGGATGGCGACGGTGATCTGGACCTGACGAGTAGCGACACTCGCGGCAACGCCTTGTATTGGTTCGAAAACGACGGGAAAGGGACTTTCACCCGGCACTTTATTCAGCGCGATGAGCCGGGGTGGTTCGAACGTCACGCCGTCGGAGACGTAAACGGCGACAAACTTCCTGACGTCGTGGTGGTCAAGAATCTCGACGGCTATCTTGTGTGGTTTGAAAACAGCGGCCGCGCAGTGCAAGACCAGAGTTGGAAGCGGCATGTCTTGACGACAGATCTCAAGCGGGCGTACGACGTGGCGCTGGTCGACCTAAATGGCGACGGGCGGCTCGATGTCGCCGCATCAGCCTGGACCGGCAATCACATCGCCTGGTTCGTCAATCCCGGTGCCGTGGACCAAGAGTGGAAAAAAGAGATGATCGATCCGGAGCTCGCCGAATCGCGCACCGTACGCGTGGCCGACTTCAACGACGACGGCAAGCCAGACGTCCTGG
>CAZFLF010001048.1:0-3117 GCA_964519825.1 uncultured Pirellulaceae bacterium
CGGAGATCGGTTGCCATATTGGCAGCATACGACACAGGACGCTAAGAGAGAAGAGCTACGTTTTTCTACTCGCCGCTCAGATTAACCGAGCGTAGTAGTTGGTTCAACGCTCAGATTAACCGACCGTAGTAGTTGGTTCGAACACGAGGTTGTTTCTGGGCGTCTCGCTACGGCAGATGTCTTCGGTTCAATCGTTTGATGTTCGGCGATGTGCTCCAGTTCTGTAGAGATATTGAGAGATACCAATTTTGTTTCGTTCAGCAATCTGCTGTTCACATTTCGTCAATTCATTAGCCTAATAACCGAGCGAACCGCACCCACGACCAGCGGTATTACAAGCAGTCCGTAAGTAATGGCATTCATGATCCTGACCGTTATGGTCAATTGCTTCCTATCCCAACCGGGGTTGAGCCTGGCGATACATTTACGCCTCGACCTGGAGTGTAACGAGGAAATAGGGAATCATCACCAAAAGAGTTCCGAGAAAGAAACCCATTTCATCGAGTTCGTTCGGCGCTGTTCCTCCCGAGGCAACGGCACTGAACAGGACGCCAGCGATGACCGATGGGATTCTGCCGGGCAGAAATGCGACGAAAATACCCGCCGGGATAATGCCCATGAGCGCAAATAAATACCCAAGTGGAAGTCCGACAAATGTGGATCGAAGATTTGCGCGAAACGAGAGTTCGAGGGATTCACTCACACTCAGGACGTGTCGACGCGCTAACACAATACTTTCGATGAACGCGATTGGAATCAGCAGAACCAACATGATCACAATATGATTGGCGATGCTGGGAACTACGACATTTGCGAGGATTGTCATCGCATATCACTTGCCGACGCCCAGATTAACCGAGCGTAGTAGTTGGTTTGAAAGCCGAGTTGTTTCCAGGCGTCAAGCTACGGCCGAATTAGCTTCGGTTCAATCTTTTGTTCAATCTTTTGTTCGGCCATCTGTGTTCGATTCGTCGTCACCAGTTGTCAATCGATTAGCCGAACCCGACGACCATGATCGCGACTGCGTAATTAGCGACGCGATCAAACCGCCACAAAGAGCTCCAATAACTCCGCCGATGATATTTGAAATTGCCGTTTCACCGAAACCGTGATCGTAGCGATATTGATTCAGCAGGATTATCGGTGAAATAAAGACCAGGCCAACCATTGACCCAACGATCGTCCAAATCACCGCGCGAACAATTGCAACAAAGTCCCTGCGACTAGCGACGACGATCATGCCACCGATCGCAGTGGCAACAACGATAGCTGCGGCGATACCAGCCTCGCCGAGTGGTTGCATCGCAACGAGCAGGGCGGCATAGACGGCCGTGATCGAAAGCGCCGAGCGAATACCAAATCTCACGGCCATAGATTCGTGTAGCTGGTGTGATTTCAAGAAACAGCTGCCGAACAATCATTCTCTGTAATTCCAGCTACTCAGGGCTGGTCAACTGGTCGAGATTCTGCATAATGCCAGCGCGCTGTCAATAGCTCGCGAGTGGGGGTAGCGGGGTACTGAATTAGACGGAAGTCAAGATATGCCCAATCGCCGGAATTCCACATATTCCGTTCCGCAGAAATCAGCCTTGCTGGAGCAGGTTCGGTGCCTGATGCGGCAATTGCATATGTCAATTCGCACGGAGGACGCCTACCTGCGATGGATAGAAGAATTTATCCGCTACGAAAAAGAAAAGCATGGCTCGTGGCGCCATCCAAGCGAAATGGGAAGCCAGGAGATTAATCAATTTCTGACCCACCTGGCAGTCGAACGCAATGTCGCCGCCAGTACCCAAAACCAAGCCTTCTCGGCGATCTGTTCTTGTATCGCAAGGTGCTGAAGACCAAAGTCGAAATTGACGCGGTGCGAGCACAACGGCCCGAACGACTACCAGTCGTGCTCAGCCTCGACGAAGTGCGCCGCCTGCTGAACGAACTTACGATCGGCCCGATTCGGAGGGGGATAAAGGGGACAGCTACATATTTGTTAGTGATATACACAGGATAGTGAATCCTGTTCATCGCCTGTCGCTCCTTGGTCGGCCGCGTGGACGAAGGGTGAATTCCAGACCAAGTTTGGCGGCGGTTGCCGAGACCCAAGTGTCACTTCCGTAGGGTTGGCCACGGGCAATGCATTTTCGGATCGCATGGACTTCGACTTCGTGTTGTGGCTTGTTGACTAGGTTCGTCCACTGGCGCGGCTTGGCAATCGGCCACGGCCCAAGAAGTTCGCGTTGCTCACGATTCCCGTGGATGCGTCGCCAAAGACTTCCCCACCGCCATTCCTCGGCTCGTTTCACCATTTCGGCACGCAGGGCGTTCCGTTCGACGTAACGCATCACTTGATAAAAGTGATCATCGTCCTCCACAGGGAACGATTTGTATCGGCCCTGGTAAAGATGCCCCTCGCCGACTTTCCGGCGATGCTTTTGCCAGCGTGTTACGTGGGTGATCGTCAGCCGTTGCATAAAGGCCGCTAGTTCGCCATCCTTTTCTGGCCACAAGACCAAGTGCCAGTGATTTGGCATCAGACAAAATCCGCAAATCCGCATGGGTCTCGTCAGCAACGTCTCCGTCAACACTTCCTCGAAGGCCTCAAAGTCCTTCGGCTTGTCAAATAAACGACGTCGTCCGACGCCACGATTCAGAACATGGTAAATGTACCCACCAGGCGCTACTCGCTTTGCTCTTGGCATGGCGAGAAATCTACCCATTCTCTCCAGACTTGTCCAGAATATGGACCAGTCCCCTTTGTTTTCCTGTTCAACTTCCCCTTCACGCCCGCGGCGCTGATCGGTTTCGAGAAGCTGGTGGCGGAGACAACCGAGTTGGTGGCTGACGACATCGCCCAGAAAATCGCCAGCAGTGACGGCGCTGTGCATGCGGACGAAACGTACTGGTCCTTGGACGGCGACCGGGCTTTTTTCTGGGTGCATGGCACGGAGAAGTTCCTTCACTTTCAGTTCGACACGTCGCGAGCGGGCGATGTCTCTCGCGAGGTGTTGGGCGAGTACTTTGCGGGGACACTGGTCACGGATTGCTACGCCGGCTACGAAGCCCACGTCGCGAAGGCCAAGCAGAAGTGCCTGGCACATCTGGCCCGCACAGCTCGCGATT
>CAZFLF010001049.1:0-3116 GCA_964519825.1 uncultured Pirellulaceae bacterium
CGGTGGCCTGGCGAAGGCCATCAAAAGACTGGTTGCCAGAAAGCGACCAATAGCGGCCGCAGCGATGCCGGCAGATTTTAAGACCTCAATTAAGCGCGCTCTTTTCGAGTATGATCCCGATCTTGTCGGTCCCAAGGAAGAAACAAGAAGGAAGTGGCATGCAAAAGGACAACCGCAACCGAAGCGGCTGAAACATAATTCACTCGATTATATCTCTTTGCGTGTTACTAATGACCAAGAACCGGAGGATCACATCGAGCGACCCTTAATGCCCAAAGACAATGATGCGTATGACAGTCGAGGAATCGTTGTACGTACTATGAACGCCTACGATATTATCGACACTCATGACAGCGGGGCTAACACGCTAGAAACGATCCGAGAGTGTTGCAAGACCGAGCGAGAGCGGAACATTATTGATCGCCTGGAATTTGGGCTGACGGTTGAAGAAGTAGCTGACGAACTCGGCTGGTCGGTCAGGACAATCTGGGAAGATCGCGACCGAGTCGGGAAGAGATATGACATTTACGTTGGCCGACGATCTGCAAAGACAACTCGTAAGCCCAAAACGGCAATAGATCCCAAGCCACCACGGCTTCCTGCCGGTCGCCAGGTCAACCGGCTGAATAATTATTATCTTTCACCCTCCCCTCGCACACGCAAACAGACGACGGCGAAAGCAGTCAAAAACGAGGGGGTACTCATGGTGGGGAATAATTAAACAATAATATATATCTATATATATTCTAATTACTTACGTCTACTTCTAGACGTCGAATCGTTGGAATCGTTCACCCTCGAAATCGGCTTTCCTTGGCCATTCGGTCGCTAGTTCCGGTTGTAACGACGGGGAACAATTCGACCTGCGGGGAACGATTCAGAATCTTCTTGACAATTCTGAAACACTGTTGCGAAGTTCTGGCCGCCGTGCCGTCTATTGTGGGTGTAGGGGACAACGCGCACATCGCGTTATTTTTTATCCGGCCGTTGCGACGACGGTCCACACCGACTCATTCTATTGGAGGAGTACATGTCATACCTGTTCGTTGGTGAAGTCGCCAGGCGTTTGAATGCCAGGCCGAAAGACATCACCGACGCGTTCTACCGTGGACTGCTTAGCGCATCGATTTGTCCGCTCATCGGCAACCGACGATGCATTCCGCCTGAGTACGTCGACCATATCGCGGCCGTGCTGCGTCGTAAGCAGCGCCAGGCGTCTAGCTGATCGCCATAGCCCTCCGCCCTTTCTCGCACACGGCCTTGCGGACTCCAGTTCGCTCGTGCCGCACCGGCTCCGAGCCGGTCTTTTCAAACAGCTGACCGCTTTGCTGTGTCGTCGCTATCCAAACGATTCAGCATGTCCGGAAAGGTGATGACTATTTCCGACAGATTCACTTCTAACCAAACTTGGAAAACAAACCGCCAATGAAAACATTCACGCTTAATGAACTGACAACGCAATACAACTTGCCGGCCGACCGCGTTCGCCGCTTACTGCTCGCGCAGAGAATCCAACCGACATCGACCATCGCGGGCGTCGCACACTACGGCGCGCAAGCAATAAAGGCTATCGAAGCTGCCGGCCACCGTCGCGCTATCCTTGCGATTCCGGCCGAGACGTCGCAATGGATCTGTAGCTAATGGACTCGGAGCACGAGCAGTTTTTGCGAGCGCTCGCTCCAATCGATTTCGACGGTGTGCCTATCTATGTCTTGCAGTCGTCAGACGGGCTGCAAAGCGATTTTCTGTCGGCCGGATTGAGAGGCTTTACCGGACCGTTCGTCGACATCGCTTTTCAAGAGCGCCTTTCGGAATGCGGTAAATGGCGCGGCAGAGGGCCGGCTATCGTTCTTGATGACGTATCACTTTTGAACGACGTGAACCAATCAAGGGCCGATCCGAGTATAGCGGCAAAGCAATTTCGGCAACTGGTACATGGGGTCTTATTGCACGAACTTGCCCACGTTCTGGACAAGCCGATTGATCTCACCGAACCGACATCGTTAGAGGCCGAGCTGGCAACAGTCGCCGTAACAAAGTGGTGCAAGGCACCACCGAAACCGAAAACGGCTGTCGCGCCGTTCGTTGGGCATACCGGAACGTGGATTCGGAACGCGGTACACCTGGCCTACCGCGCCCAACAGATGGGAGTCACCGTGCCGCTAACCACGATCGTCAACAGCGTTTTCTACGAGTTGTCGTGGCCGTGGGAATATCGCGCAGCGCTGGGCGACGAGCCGGCGCGAATGGCGAACGCAAGTTTCGCCGAAATACGTGAAACAAAACCGCCGAACAATTTTATCGATTTGTGGCGAAGCGACGCGCGTAAGTGGTTTATGGAAATTGAATCACCTTGTGAACGAAGCATTCAGTACTTGTGTACTGCGATGCAAGAGTTTGATTAATCAATTGGAGTTTTAGAGAGATGGACAATTTAAAAAGTGTGGTCGACGGGATTGGCAAGCTAATCGATCAGCAAGAGGCCGCGTACAAGGAACTCGTGAAACGGACGGGCGACGGGAAAAAGGTTGCACCTGCGGAAGCTAAAGGCATTTTAGACGCGGCCGGTAAATCGGTTGCGGAACTGACCACGCAAGTCGCGTTATACAAACGTCGGGTTGAATTGAAAGGGCAAATTGCTGAGGCGACGAAAGCTGAAACGGAAGTGCCCGCGATTAAAGATCGAATTAAGAAATTTGACGACGAATTGGCAATTGCTCAAGCAAAGCACGCCGACGCCGTTCGGCCGTTAAATTTTGAAATTCAACAATTACAGCAGAAGGTTTTGATTGCAAGATAACAAGACACCCAACTATTTGCCGTAATCTGGGGGAAATGGGCTGCCGAACTCCCGCTTCCCGCCTTACCATGACTCCCCCAAATTGTTGGATGTCTGATTCTTTTATTTCTGCAACAGATCTTCGACTTGGACAATAGTTTATTCACCGGCTCAGGCAACCTGACCGTCGTGGTGCCGTACTCGTTTTATCAGATCGACTTCGTGTGCGGCGCCGCGATCGACCGCTTCGGACCAGCCAACAGCAACATCTTCTACAGCGCCCAGAGTCGCTTGTTCGACGCCGATAACGGCGGCACGCCCAGTAGCCTGGCCGGAT
>CAZFLF010001050.1:0-3113 GCA_964519825.1 uncultured Pirellulaceae bacterium
CGACGACAACGCGCGAACTGAATTTCCGTGCAACAGTGCGCGACTGGGACGGTGGCACCAACGGCGACGACGTGAAGATCCTGGTCGTCGACACCGGCGCCCCGTTCCGAGTGTCCACGTTGAATAGTCCCGTGGTGCTTAGCGGCGGCAGTACCCACAGCGTGACCTGGGACGTCGCAGGGACCGATGCCAACGGGATCAACGCATTGCAGGTCAACATTTATCTTTCGACGGACGGAGGCCGCACTTTTCCCCATTTGCTGGCGAGCACTCCCAATGATGGTTCCCAGACGATTGCTGTTCCCAACCTGGATACCACAACCGCGCGCATCAAGGTTCAGGGAGAGGGAAAGATCTTCTTCGACATTTCCGACACAGACGTCTCCATCGTGTCCACATCGGGCAATTCGGGCGTCGCCGTTACCGGCGGCGTTTTGATTGGTGAAGGTGGCACCTTTGCGCCGGCGACCGATTCCTACAGTCTGGCACTGCGAACGGTCCCTTCGGCGAGCGTCGAAGTTACTGTCACCGCCGATGAGCAGACCGTGGTCAGTGTCGACGGTGTTGCGTTCGCATCCTCGGTTTCGTTTACGCGCACCAACACGTCACCTCAGACCATTACCCTACGTCCGGTCAACGACAGAGATTCCGAAGGGGCTCACCGCGGAGTGGTTAGCCACGCGATCACAGCCAGCAGCGATCCGGCTTACCCAACCGGCTTAATCATCGACCAACTTGTAGCCGAGATCGCGGACGATGAGCAGCCGCCGCTGATTGCCGTCGATTTCCAATCAGCGGGGCTGCCGGTTCCCCGCAACTGGACAGAGGCTAATGCCCCGAGCACCACATCGACGCCAACGACGTACAGCGATCTGGTCCGCGAAGATGGTTCGTCGACAACCGTCGATCTCATCCTGACTCCGACGCCCAGCACAAGCGTCAGTGCGTCGGCTGACGAGATTGGTTCTCTGACCGCACCGATTCACACGCCGGATTTGAATCAGGCCGGCGGAGGGGTGTACTTCGATCAGTTCTTTGCTCCTGGCCTCTCCTCGGTATCCGTGGACGCGGCTTGGCGCGGTTTGACACCGGGAAAGCGTTACAACGTTTACGTTTTTGCGGTGGAGCATTTTGGGCTCAGCTTTACCGGTGCCCCTTGGATCGTGAATCAACGGGTCGCCATCACCGGCGCCGGCACGGATGATCCTCCCCCCTTCATGCAGAATTCCACGGCCAAGCAACGCCAACTTTTGATCAACGACCAGGAAGGGGACGACACGCGCACGCTGGAATCGTTTGCCAAGACGGTAACGGCGGACGCGTCGGGTGAAATTAATATCGAGATCGTGCGCGACGACGGTACGGATGTAAACCGTGTGATTATTTCTGGATTAGCTGTTCAAGAGGCGCCTCCCGTACTGCTCGACTTTGGCGATGCGCCGGACAGCCTGGCGACGCCGCGTTATCCGACGCTGCTGGCTCACAACGGCCCGGTCCACACGATTGGCTCGCTGTTCTTGGGGTCCGATGTTGACGCGGAAACAAACGGCCAGCCCGACGATGCCGCCGAGGGTGACGACAATGCGGAAGTAGACGATGAAGACGGCGTGGTAACAATTGCCACGCCAGTCACAACTGACGGCGCGGCCACGAAAGCCAGTTTTCTGGTGACGGCTTCACAGCCCGGCAAGTTGGATGCATGGATCGATTTCGATCGAGATGGTGCCTTTGAGGATCCGAGCGAGCACCTCGCGTTGGGTTCGAGCCTCGATCTGGTCTCCGGCAACAACGTCGTGACGTTTACCGTACCGGCTGGTTCCACACCCGGCGAAACGTTGGCACGATTCCGCATCAGTTCCAGCGGCGGCTTATTGCCGACCGGAGTTGCCGCGGATGGCGAAGTGGAGGATCACATCGTCACCATTAAGGACGGCGACGCAGGAAGCGGCGCCGACATCGAGATCGATGCCCCGTTCCCGGGCGAATTCACTGTGGCTGCCGACGGTAGCGAAATTGTGGTTCGGTCCGGAGTCAAGGAATTGCTGCGTGCTCCAGGCAACTCCTTGGCGAGCATTGGTTTCTTCGGAACGAGTGGAGACGACGTTCTCAGTCTGGGCAGCCTGGTCGGCGTGTTTGAGGGCCCAATTTTCGGCGACGCACAAGCGGGAAACGATACGTTGCGCTTGACCGCCGGCGGTCAGGAGCTTGATCTGACCAGCATCGCTGACGCCGACATTCAAGGAATTGAATCGATCGACATCGCCGGCAGCGGCAATAACTCTCTGTCGTTGGATTCCGAAGAAGTGCTCAACATTTCGTCCACATCGAATACCCTGCTCGTGAAATCAGATGGTGGCGATACCGTCGAGATCGGCTCCGGATGGACACTTGCGGGAACCGAAGTCGAGAGTGGATTCTTTGTTCGGATCTTGACACAAGGCTTAGCCACATTGCGGCTGATCGGTCCACGTGATTGGACGAACCCGGTCCGACGACTGGACGTCAACGGCAACACCACGATCGAGCCCCAGGATGTGTTAGTGATCATCAACGAGCTCAACAACCCGCGGTTCAGCGATGGGACTCGCCGCCTGGTAAGTGCGGCCGGATTGGCTGACTTCCCCGGCTTTTACTACGACACGGCGTCGGACGGCTTTGCCGCCCCGCAAGATGCGTTGGTCGTCATCAACTTTCTTAACGGGGTTGGAACACCGGAGGGCGAGTTTGGGGAAATAAGGGGTCGGGAGTCTTTTTCGGAGATAGGTTCCTCTATAGTTTTGTGGTCTGGCCGAAAAAGACTCTCGATCCCGTCAGGCGCGACTCGGGTTGACGATTCGAACGCAGCGGATTGGGTGTTCGCCCAGTTCGATGACCGCGATCAGAGCTGCGGTTCCACGACGATTCTCGCGACACGGGAACGCGAGAGTGTTGACACTCGATTTGCGGCGCTTCCGGATGTCTCACTCAAGCTTCACTCAGGCAATTGTCCGGTAGATTGCAGCGCGTCCCAAAGGCGGCCCACCGAAACCGATCTTCTGGATCACGATGAGTACGTCGACGGGCTGGCAGCGTTTCTGGCGAGCTTGGTAAGTTCCAAGCAGGTGGCATCCGCT
>CAZFLF010001051.1:0-3112 GCA_964519825.1 uncultured Pirellulaceae bacterium
GCACTCCGGTTTCACCGTCGCGCAACGTGGTCAGGTGGGGATTGTGTTCCCAGATCGCATCGGCCGAGGTGCGAACGTCTGTTTGAAATTGTCCGGGATATGCGGAATGCAGGTCACGCACGGTGGCCGATAGCATTACGATGTCACCCGGGCACTGGAATGAGCGAAGGATGAAACGCTGCACGGAATCGTCCCGTCGAAGAGATTATCCAGACGCGATCCGGTCGCTTGTTATCGCCGACCATCATTGTCGGCACGTCGCCACCGACTCAGGAAGAAGAGTACTTTCGATGGCGAATTCATTCTGGAATCACTTTTCGCTTTGTCCATGCCTGAACTCTACCTGAAGAATACCACAAAGATTGCTGTACTATTCCTGTACTCTGCGCGACAACCATTAGGAGTGCGAATATGGAGATGAATTGGTCGCAGCCATCACCGAATATTGGCAGCAACTCGCCATCACCGCGCCGTTATCTTGCTAGCGAAGTACTGGCGACACGCTTAGGTTTAGAGGGCCTTAATAGCGCGACTCTCATTTCCAGACTAATGCAAGACACAGAATCCCGAGTAGAAACTGTTCTACAGCTGCTTATCGCAATTGGAATTCGATTCGCTGACCGCAGTTTGGCTGGTCTTGCCAACGAACTCCCAATACAAAGCAGTTCTTAAAGAAGTACACTCGAGTTTAATGAGTGGTGGATCAATACTCTGTGAAAGGCGATAGACAGCTCTATATAAACGGTCTTTGGAGTCGACACCGGGAGTCGGCGGAAGTGGATCGTCAATTTTATCCGCAAACTCTTCCTCGTGGAATGCAATAACAAGGTGTTCCTGCTGAGAAACTCGCCCATGGAAGCGCCTGACTACGACTGTTCCGACGCTCAGATGTCGACGCGACTGATCCCAAGTCGGCCGAAGGTCAACTATTCCCGTTCGGCTTAGCTCAGGTTCAGCAGCGCGGGGCATAGACTCGACTAAATACCGGTCAGCCATCTGAATAGCCAACGGTAGGCCACACTGTGTCAATGCAAAACAACTTGTGTTACCGATGCGCACGGACTTGCTGGGACGTAGCTTTGGGTTGAGTCGTGCTGGGATATGCACCTCAACGAAATGCCCGATATAGCTCTTGGCGACAAGCCAACGTAGGTCGCAGTCTTTCGTTCCAACTGCACGCAATTCACCAATAGTCAGCGCCAAATCCACGATTGGACGGCCTGCATCGATGGCTGAGGTATAAGCGTAAAGCAATAGACATAGGCCACTACTAACCCGCTCGGCTAGACGAAACGTCGCGGACAACTCATTTTGTGGCGGCACATGTTCGTGAGACATGCGTGTGCCCCTTTCCGTTTGATCGTTCTAAGCTCCTATTTGGTCATCGTTGCGCAAAAACATTTGGTGGCAATTTGATAACGTATACGGCTTCCAGCTCTGTCAGAAAACGTACGAACAAGGCGCACTCTGAGCGCACATTCGTATTACGGCGAATGTCACCGCGCACATTTTGACTGCTGGTGGACTGGATGAGAAAAGTCTCGGCAGTCGAATCGATGAGCCGAACGGGGAAGAGATCAGAAGCTGTTGCGTCTAGGATGCCCGCAATCGATTTCGATTCGATACTCGACGAAATGCCACCGTTGAATCAAGTGAGTTTCTCCTGCCCAGAGAAGACGCTTTCCCGCGCACTTCCTGCAAACTAGGAACGCCGAGATTCCATTGACGGCGTACTACCCCCTCTCTGCCAACTGAAAACATACGCGCTGTATCCAGAACAAGTCCACTCTGCTCGGTGATTTCGCGGCTAGGTTCACTCTTGGACACGTGGTTTTACTCGTGACAATCGGTTAACGGAAAAAAGTCAGTGGATACCCTTCGCAGATTCTTCGTTGGTATGGTGGGACATAGCTTGCTCCTTCGATTGTGAGGATGAAAAAGAAAGTAAAAGAGGGGGCACACTGATGCAAAAAAACTGAGATTCGACCTGGCCTCAAATCCGACCATGTTCAACAGGCGGACGACACGGGCGTCCAAATTAAATTTGCGGTGCCAAGCACCAAATGAAAAGGAGAGAATCGTGAAGTGGCTACCCTGGGCGATCATGTCCGCCGTGTTCGCAGGAGGGACGGCGATTCTGGCCAAGATAGGGATCAAGGACGTCGATTCAAATCTGGCCACGGCGATCCGAACATCGGTAATTCTGGTGTTCGCTTGGCTGGTCGCCGCGATCACCAAACGGCAGCCGCTGCAAACGCTGACCCCGCGGACCTGGTTGTTCCTCACACTGTCTGGTCTGGCGACCGGGGCTTCATGGCTGTGCTATTTTCGAGCATTGCAACTGGGTGAGGCATCGAAGGTGGCCCCGGTGGACAAACTAAGTGTGGTGGTGGCCATGTTGCTGGCCGCTCTCTTCCTTGGTGAGTCGCTGACCTGGGTCCATTGTTTGGGCGGCTCTCTCATCGTGGCGGGCGCCGTAATACTCGCCAATGCCTGACCCAGGGTTGCGGGGACGAGTTTCCGTCACGACCCAGCACGGGTCACGGGCTCGAAGGTGGTTCAAAACTAGTACGATGGCCTTCTAAGGCCATCGTTTATTTACGCAAATCCGCCCACGACGGCCTTGGAACGCCATCCTACAACAGCGGTTAGAGCATTTTGAAACGAGCTTCGTCCGTGGTTGGCTCCCGTGGCCCCTGTTCGCTCCTCCAGCCGTGTGTTAACAATTTGGTACGCCATTGACCCTCAGCCACCGAATCGGGCGACCACTCATGAATCTTCCCAGGAATCGTCTCGCCATTGACGGCAACATGTACAGCGATTTGGCCACATCGCGCCGATCGATCCGGCGGTCCAATGAGCTGGGTGGATCAACGCTTGGACTCTACGACATTGAATGCCAAGTGTTGTACGTGACCACCAAGACGGAATTGAGTAGATATATGACGACTGGGCGACCGGTTTCACAATCACCTATCGGGGCCGCCGTCCACCGGGCTACTCCTGAAAATGGGACGTGGGGCAGTAGTATCGGATCAACATGATGGTTCGTGCTTGTCCGAAGACTGCGCTCCGAAGACTGCGCTCCGAAGACTGCGCTCCGAAGACTGCG
>CAZFLF010001052.1:0-3112 GCA_964519825.1 uncultured Pirellulaceae bacterium
CTCAATACCCACTCAACCGACTGCTATCACAACCAAAATTCAGGTAAGGACGAGGTACTCTTGCCCGTCGATTCTTTCCGCGAGACGGGCAAGAGTGCCCATCCTACAAGACACGGTGTAGTTCTTGGACAGGTTGCCCGCCACACTCTCACAATAGCCGCGGAATCGTCGCGGGCTGCACTCGCAACCCAACGTCGTGCAAGCGTCTCGCGGGCATCGGCACGAGCGAGACACTTGTGCTATGACAGGCTGATTTAACCGATTTGTGTCGGGAGATACCCGCATCGCGGATTTCGAGATGCGCGAGTTTCTTATATGCTGTCGGCCAACGGGAGGTGGTAATGGCTGATTCTTCGAAGCCGAGTTGGCGTCGTGGTCGTTCGGATGCGGGTCGTGGAGCTGGTGCGGCAGGCAAAGGTTGGCAGAGCCGGCAAATCAAGGCCTCGCAGTCGGCGGTGTCAACTCACCGTGCAAAGCTCATTGGACTCGGTTTGTTGGTTGTCGCGCTGGCGACGTACTTTCTCGCCAAAGTGTTCTTCATTCCCGTGAAGACACCGTTGCTCGTCATTTCAGCCACGGAATACCCGGCACCACTCCCTCCCAACGGCTACGCGCAAGAAGACGTGGCGCGGCTGGCGAAAACGAATCAGGAGAATATCCAAGCCGCTGAACCCTGCCCAACCAATCTCACACGTGCGAACCTTCTGCGGTATCTGGACGAGCGCCTTCAGGTTCGCGCGGGTGGACCAAATAAAGATGTGGTATTGCTTTACGTCTCGGCGCATGGGGCTGTGAATGATCAGGGAGAACCGTGCTTATTACTCAGCGACTCGTCGCCGGTTGATGCGACGAACTGGCTCAAATTCAGTGATATTGTGGAGCGGATCAAGCAGCGGCCGAATGCCAAGGTTGTACTATTTCTCGACGCAAGCCGAATCGAGGACGAGTGGTCACTTGGCATTCTCTACAACGGCTTCGCGGAGCAATTGGAGAAGCAACTAGCGGAAGGTGGGATGCCCAATCTGCATGTGCTCAGCGCGGCATCCGGCGGCGAAAGGGCGTGGATTGCGCCGGAACTGGGAGGTTCGGTATTCGGCTATTTCGCCGCACAAGGGTTGAGCGACGCAGCCAGCAAGAATGACGATTTGATTACCCTTCGCGAGCTTTCCGATTATCTGACCGGCCAAGTCTCGGCGTGGGTGGCGCGGAATCGGGCGAGTGTACAAACGCCGCGGCTGTTGACGCCCCTGCCGTCGGAACGAGACTTCGCGGTCGCCTATCGCGGAGAGTCGTCCGGGGCTGTCGCTGCGCGGGCGGTACCGGCGGATCGGCAGCGAATTGCGGCCGATTGGAAGGTCGTCGGCCAATCTTGGCGACAGTTCGAACAGCGGTTTCAAGAACGCAAGCTGCTGCGCTACGAACCGCTGGCGGTGGCGCAGGTCCAAAGGCTGCTGTTACGAATGGAACAGTTGCTCATTGCCGGAGCGGCCTACCGAGCCGAATTCGAAGCTGCGCAGACGAAAGTGCGCACGCTCCTCGAGACGGACCCGCGGTCGCGTTTGCCGGCGGACTTGTCAGCGTTCTCATTCCCGATGCAAACTCAATTCAGTCCCTCGACAGTTAACGAGCAGTCAAGTCAAACGGTGCTTGCAAAATGGATCGAGGCGCAGGGTCCGCCGAAAATCAAGGAAGGAGACGCGCCGCTACCCCAACTCGATTATCTCGGTGCGACGTACGTTGCGATGCGATTCGCGCGTCAGCTTTCGCCGCCGAGCCGATCGCAAATACACGACGCCCTGTCGTTGATCGACGCGACGCCTGGCCGCCGCAACGCCAAAGGAGATCGCATTGCAGAAACCGGCGAGGTGCTGTTCCTGCGCATGGTCGACGCATTTGTCGATCACCCCGACGGAGCCGCGGATTTCACCGAAGCAGCGCGGCGCTATTTGCAACAGACGTTCGCCGCGCGCGAGCTGGCCGAGCAAGCTGCGGCGCCCGATGACGAGCGGGTGCATCATTGGGTTCAACCGCTCGTGGATTCCGCCGATGTCCAGCGGCGCATGTCGGAGGATGCGCTGTTCAGCGATACGGTTTCGGCGGCCGATGACTTGGGGATTAAGACATTACTCGACAGCAGTTTTCGCTTCACTTCTCAGTACGAGGTGGCCGTCCAGCGCGGTCGACAAGCGGCCGCGGCATACGCACTGCGAGATGAAGTCTGGGTCGGTTTGCCGTTTCTGTCGAGTTGGTTATTACGAGCCGATGCAAGTACTCGCCAACGTGTTGTCGGCGAGGAAGGGACGCTGGCCGCGGCTGCCGACTTCGTGCAACGACTGGCCGTCCAAAACCACGAGCTCGCCGCGACGCTCGACAAAATGCTGACCGACAATCAACCTGAATCACCGGCGCTGCCAGCCGCTGTAGATAAAGTTCGCGGAGATTGGAATAAGGTGCGAGAGCCGTTTGTCGCACATTGCCAGGAATTGAAGGATCGGGCTGGTCAAGACAAGCCGACGCTGCGCGAAATCGGCGAGGCATTGCGGGCGCCGTCGCCGCTGTTGGCCGCTGAAGAACGGGAGCGGTTGGCGGCAAAATATCAAAATATCTTGTTTGCCGAAGCGGCCTTGTCGGAGGAATCAGCTCCTCGAGCGGGTCGCGTGGCAGCCGATTCCCCGACGAACACGGCGGAATTGTCGGCGCTAGCTGCGCTCAAACAGCATCCGGCAGTAACGATGCTCGATCGCTCGCGACTGCCGTTGCTGTTGAAGCTGCGTTCCACGGAGGCTGAAGTGGATCGCAAGGAAGAAAGCGACGTCGTATGGCTCGCCCGGCGAGGTGCGCGAGTCCGTCGCTGGCTGGCGGACTTGCACCAAGCTGCGAAGGACCTCGAAGACGTTACGAGCCGGCGGCTGGAGGAAGCCACCGAGACTGCCCCCAACGTACGCGCCGGCGTTAGTGAGGCCGATCGCTTGGTGCGAGCCGCTGCGGCATTCACGACCGGCGAGTTTCCAGATCCCGCTCAGCGCATGCGGCGCGTCGATTTGCATCTTGAGCTCCTGTGGCACGCGCATCGAGCCCTTGATGATTTTTGGGGGCCGACACCGGGAGGTGA
>CAZFLF010001053.1:0-3109 GCA_964519825.1 uncultured Pirellulaceae bacterium
GAACTCGTGGCCCCTCGACCTGCTCCACGAACGTGTCCAGCGCGCCGGCGTCAGTCGGCGCGGCCGCGATCGTTTCGAATACCTCTCTCATCAGCGTTTTGGTAGCAGGCAAAGGTTGCGGCGGCGGCGAGCCGGCGGCTGGCTGGGAAGTGTCTGCGGCGGATCCAACGGTCGCGAAAGCATCGGCGGCCAGCGGCTTCGGCACGGACAAGAGTGTCGGCGGAACTGACGAGACAATGGTATCTGGCGACCTGGTTTGGACGGTCGCGAATGCCTCGACAGGTGGCGACGCGGGTGACACCGCCGGCCGCGCTGCAAACCGGCGACGCAGCGCGGATTCACAAGTGGCGAAACGGCGGACGTACTCGTCCAGTTCAGGTCTTTCTCCCGCCGATTCGCGCAGCGTGATCTCCCCGAAAACCAGTTCCGTTAGAGTCGCGGTATCTTGCGCAAGCGCCGGGTGCTGTTGCAGATACGTTTCGACCAGCACGCGCTCGCCATTTCGCCAGCGCTGTTGTTGATCAGTGCGCAACGTATCTAACATGCAGAACCTCACCGTACCTCAGTAGATTGGCTCACGGAGCCGACCGAAATCAGGCGCCCTCTGAAGAGCCATCCTACAGCCCTGTGCCGCTGATAATAGGTTATCGCCGCAAGTGCGGTCTGCGTTGCGTTAGAATTCAACGACCATCTTGTCGTACCCGAGTTCCGTCGCAGCGAATACAGCACGAGCCGCTTCCAGACCAACTGGATCGTCCGACTCGATCATCGGATTGAAGTGAATCAGCACCAACCGCCCGACGCCGGCCGCGGCCGCCAGCCGGGCCACCGGCGTCGTGCAACTATGGCCGGTGAATTCTGCGCGGTCCTCGAAGCCGTCCGGAAAGGTGCACTCATGGACGAGCAGATCGACGCCGCGGATCCGTTCGATATAGTCCGAATTTGCACGCGCCGTCGTGTCGGTGACATAGGCCAGCGAATGTCCCGGCCAATCGATTCGAAATCCGACCGAGCCCCCCGGATGTTCCAACGGAAAATGCGTAACGCAGCCACCGTCCGAAAGCAGCACACGGTCGGTCAGCGGGGAAAACTCGAAATGGGGCGGCGCCGGAAAAAGTTCCTCCGAAAACAAGTACCGGCGAACTGCATTCAGCTTGTCGGCTTTGCCATGCACTAAAACGTGCCGCATCGTTTTTTCCCACAACACGTCATAGAGAAACGTCAGCCCCATCACGTGATCCAAGTGTGCGTGCGATAGAAAAATGTCAAGCGTGTCGGTGCACAGGTGGTCTCGCACGCGAAACATAGCCGTCCCGGCGTCCAAGACGATTCCCGAATCCGGCAACATCAGGCAAGCTGTGTGTCGCCGGTTATTGGGATGAAAACCGGTGGTGCCCAACAATAGAAGACGCATAAGGTGACGCCTGAACAGGTAGGACGGAACGTACTTCGTTGCTTGCGTGAAAAGCGGAATAAACTCCGTTCTACGCCATTAATCCTTACAAATCATACCACGATCGGCACTCGGATTCAGTTCTCCGTCACCGAGTCGCCCATCCGCGTCGCGCGGACGGTGAATAAGTAGGTTGGCTAGATCGCGTTTGCCTGCCGTCGTCGTCACCAACCCGGCAAGCGGGATGGGGCCACCAAGACATTCCTCGAATGAGAATTATACTTGTACCTAGAGAACGCTGGCTTGCTGCCTACGTTTTCGCACTTCCTAGTTTGTACTTTTCATTGCCGCGCGCTGCGGGTTTGATCCGAATTCTTCTCATTGCTTGTGCGACGAAAGCCTTATGCCACGCGCAAACTTCAAGCCACCGGCGTCTCTTGTCCTGGCTGCCGTTGGCGGTGTCTGTGGCATAGCGGCATGCGGGAGGAATTTCGCCTCGGCGGAGATGCCGGTGAAGACGCATTACGTTGGCACGTTGTCATGCAGCTCCGTGTCCTGTCATGGACAAACCGAACCGCGACGAGGCGCCGGGACAGTGGCTCACAATGAGTTTGCCACATGGATTCACACGGACCCACACGCCCGGGCGACTACGACGATCTGGAGTGACAAGTTCCAAGAGATTCTGTCGCGAATGGGGGGCGCGCGCGACAACACCTGGGAGGCCTCGACGTACATGCGATGTGCGCGTTGCCATGATCCGCTGGCAGACTCTACCTTTGGAGTGCGGCGGCTCGACGCCGCTTTTGCTTGGGATGTGCGACAATTGCCGAAAGAAAGTGGCTTTGCCACGACCCAAAGCGGCGTCGAGCCGCCGCACTCCAAACGAGAGCCACGGTCGACATTTATTCCGGTGACGTCGATTCAGCCGCGCGGAATCGGTTGCGAATCGTGCCACGGTCCGGCCGGGAATTGGCTCGCCAAACATTACGAACGCGACATGCGGCCCGAACAATTGGCAGCGTTGGGCATGAATGACACGCGGAACCTGCTGGTGCGCGGGCAGGTTTGCGCATCGTGTCACGTTGGCTCGGCCGAGAACGATATGAATCACGACATGATTGCAGCCGGACATCCGGCCTTGCATTTCGAACTTACCAGCTACCACGACCGGCTCGCCAAGCATTGGCCCGCCGCCACTGAGCGGCTGGCCACTCCCGATTTTCAAGCTCAACTGTGGGCCGCCGGCCAACTGGCAACTGCGGACGCCTCGCTCAGCTTGCTCGGTGGACGCGCCGCGCGAGCCGCCCATCTCCATAAAGAACCTGACTCGGGCGTTTCGCGTTATCCCTGGCCGGAATTCTCCGAATACAGTTGCCTCAGTTGCCATCAGCGTTTGCGCACCGCTGACGAGAACCGGCTGCTCCGTTTGACCGGCAACCAGTTGCTGTCGGCCGGCCAACCCGCGTGGAACCCCTGGTTTGTTGTGTTTCCATTTGAGCCAAGTCGTGCCACGACCCGCGATCAATCCACTTCCTTCCCGTCCGCGTGGCAAAACTTGAAGGACCACATGCAGGAATTGTCACCAGCCAATGCGAATGAGATTCTCGATTTGACCCAATCTGCACGAGCCGACCTTAACGCTCATTTTTCCTTTCTTGGGAACTCGCGAGCGCGTGACTCGCGGGCTTTGTTTTCAAATCGTGACCTGACCAT
>CAZFLF010001054.1:0-3107 GCA_964519825.1 uncultured Pirellulaceae bacterium
CTTGTGTTCCTGCCAGACGAGCTGGCAGGGGACAAGACTTGGAACTACTGAATGAGGATAGGGGTGACCACTGCTGACAATCAATATCCTGGCAGCCGTTGATTCGTAAGATTCGGTCGAAGTGTTAGCACGATTGATACGATCGCCAAAGTTTACCGGACAACGGCGATCTATGGCGGCCACCCCGCGGTGAGCCCAAAGATTGTAACCAATCTGGTGCGCCGCCTCGCGTCGATTGATGGATCCGGCAGCCTTTCTGGCGTGCATCCGGTGAACGAGTTCCCCTCGGAGTGGGCCCCTTGTCTGCGCTACCACGGTGCCGGTAATGTGTCGGCGATCTGGCGCTGCAGTCATTTCGCTCAAGCACCGTGCGCCGAGAAGTCGTTTCGACTTGGCCGAATTTAGCCGACAGGCACGCCCTGCCAACCTCAGAGCCTGCCTGATTTCTTGTTTTGATCCACACCCGATTCGCAGCAGGAGTCCACAGTTGGCCAAAAAGAAGTCAATTAAGAAAAGCAAGCAGGATGACAAACGGATTGTGCTTCGCTCCGGAGAGGCACTTGTCGAAGCGGAGCCAGCTTGGTCGGCGGCCGAACCCGAAGTGGTCATCGGCGAATTGGACGGCCCGGTCGGCTACGCCATCGCCAATTTGCTCGGGAACCAGGTCAAAGGACACACGCGAGTGTTCGCCATCTTAAACAGCGATGTCCAGGTTCGCCCCACGACGCTGATGGTGAGTAAAGTCACCGTCAATAACAGCAAGTACACGAATATCCTGATGGGAACCGTGCAGGCCGCGATCGCCCATGGTGTGCTGGATGCGGTGCGCGCAGGCGACATTCCCAAGAAGAAAGTGAATGACCTGGGGATTATTGTTTCGGTGTGGCTCGACCCGAGCGTGGTCGATGAAGAGGTCGACCATGTGATTCTGTTCCAGACCAATCGCGAAGCCACTACCAAGGCAATTCACAAGGCCATGAACCACGAACCCACCATCGATTGGCTATTGGAGAACCAAAACAACGTGTCGCACTACTTCCACCAGCTGGCCTTGGACGGGCAACTGTAGGTTCGATTACGGCCCGATGCCCGGTGGATTGGCCATCAGGAAGTCGCGCGGCGCACGGGTCGTGTAGTACGGGTAAGCCACGGTCGGACTGGGCGGACCGCCTGGCCCCTGCATCTGTTGCTGCATGGTACCGTGCGGCAATCGCGCGACGTGGGTCGGCATGCCGGAGTGCCCAATGCCGGAGTGCCCAATGCCGGAGTGCCCAATGCCAGAGTGTCCAATGCCGGAGTGCCCTGCGTGGCCAGTATTGCCACAGTGTTGGCAGCCCCCATTGCGGCCACCATTCCGACACGTGTTGTGATGACAGCCAATACTCAAAAGAGTCATCGACGCCAAGATAGCACACAGAGCCGCTCGCATGATTGCTGTTCCTTCTTACTGGGTCGTCAAATGCGTTCGATTCGGGAGCGGGGCCCGGAGTCAGTAGCTCGCGGTGGAATCTGTTTGCCGCCGCGGCTTGCCATCACGGACCATGAACGCCGTTAATACCATCATCGACGGCAAGAACGGCAGAATTCAGAAAATCGGCACAAGCCGGATTTCCGTTGCTTTCGTCAGCGAATCGGCCGCAAAAACCTCGTCGTATCGAGCTTTTCGCCAGCAAATCGGAGTAGCCAGGAGGCATCGGCAAGATTTGCCGATTGGTGAGGATTTGCGGATTGTTGCGAGATTACCGAAAGTTCCGCTTGGGTCGCGTCCGATACTTTCGCAGCCACGAGCCGCGCTTCGGCGTTGAGGCTCGACTCCTGCGATTGTCATGAGGAAGCATTCATGAAACGGTCAGCGCGTTTCAGTTATAGATCAATCCCACTCGGAATGGCCGCCCTGTTGTGGACCGTGTCAACGGGATTCGCAATCGCGCAGCAGTCGAGTGACAGCAATCCTCTTCGGCCCGCTGCCAAACCGGTTGCCAAGGTGACTCCATCCGCCCCCGTCGGATCCGCAGTTCGGTCCACCCAGAAGCGCACACCCGACATCGTAATGCAGCGAGAACCTGCCGTGCTGACCGAGCGTCGGCGCTCGAATTCATCGGGCGTCTCCGCCGCGGCCTATCGGCGCCGAGTTAGTCGGCCGCCAACAAGTTTTTCAGAGGGGGACGACGGATACGTTGGCACTAGTCTGCTCAACGGCACGGTCACCATCCAGCAACAGCCGGGGGAAGTCATCGACGGTGGGTTAATCCACGATCACGATTCGGAACCTGGGATCGGTCAGTTCGAGAATGTCGATGGATGTGGAGACTGTGACGGGCAAGGTTGCTATCAGTGCTGCCTAGTTCCGTGCCCGCAAATCCCCTGGGACGACCTGACAATCTTTGGCGGCGTGCAAGGATTCACGGGTCCGAAGAATCTTGGGCAAACGGGGAGCTTTGGCTTTCACGAAGGATTCAACTGGGGAGCTCCCGTGCCGTGTTTCACTGGCTGTCTGGCCATGCAGTTTGGTGCCCGCTTCACCCAATCCGACTTATCCGGTGCGGAATTCACACCGGATACTCGGCATCAAACCTTCTTGACCGGCGGGTTGTTTCGCCGTGTCGATTGTGGCCTGCAATATGGAGCGGCGTTCGATTACTTGCTGGACGATTGGTATACCAACACCGAACTAACGCAGTTGCGCGGTGAAGTGAGCTGGGTCTTACCGTGCGCTCACGAGTTGGGATTCTGGATGACTGCGTCGATCGATGAAGACACGGCCGCCACGCGAATCTTCACCAACCTAATACCCGCGAACGGAACGGCGACCTGGGAAGCAACCGATTTGTACGCCTTCTTTTACCGGCACCGGTTTGATGGCTGGGAGGAGGGCAGTTGCCGGTTGTACGCGGGATTCACCGGCGAAAGTGACGGTTTCCTCGGCACTGACCTCCAAGTTCCACTGTCGTGTGACCTCGCGTTACAAGCTGGATTTGCTTATCTCGTTCCCGAAGAAGCGAAGGGACCGGCCGCCACCGGCAATGAACAGGAATCATGGAATGTCGCCATCAGCCTGGTCTGGTATCCCGGCTGGAAGGCCGCCAACGACACGGTCAGCGGCCACC